>CAXIDD010000331.1:0-6102 GCA_964021975.1 uncultured Saprospirales bacterium
AATATAAAAATTAATTCCGAAATCATTTGGATTTATACACAGTACCTATTTGAATCTACCTGCAGTAGACAGGTTTGACTATTGAGAATTATTATTTAACAATCACCCGTCTTGCTTATGGCTCAATCACTAGATATTTGGTCTGCTGTCATTATCGTCAGTATTGCGCACAGCATTTTTGCAATTAATTTACTAGCTGTTAAAGGGGAGTTTAGGGAAAAGAAAGGCTTATGGCTTTTACTGTTTTTGCTAAGTTTATTATGGTTACAACTGGAGTTTTTAGCGATTAGGTGGCCATTTGATATTGGGGTAGGTGTCTTTTATGGAACAAGACATGGGAGTTGGTTATTAATGGGACCACTTTACTTTTTTTATATGCAATCAATAACTAGGGATGGTATAAAAAAATGGGAATATCTCTATTTACTACCTTTTGTATTATTCACCATATTAATACCCGTCCTGTTAAGCGATTTTCTCTCGTTTAGGCAAGTGCATTATGGTATGCTCACCCCGTTTGATCCCCGACCAGAGGAATTAACGCCCTTACAATATTTTTATTCCTATTTATTTATTTTTCAATTTTTATACTTAGCCTACTTTTTGATTTTGACTCGTAAAGAGATTAATAGATTCGTGGAGCAATTGAAAAAAAATATTTCTAACATTGATCAGGCGTTGATAAATTGGCTTAAAACTACCTGGATTGGCGTCTTACTCATTTTAATTATTTGCACTAGTTTTTTGTTTTTGTTATTTACTTATACACCACTTTATCGTAGACATTTAGACTATATTTATGTATTACCAATGTCCTTATTGGTGTATGCTATTTCTTACAAATTAGCTGGAGTTCATTGGCCAAAAGCAACCATTGAAACAGGTATTGGAAATAAGTATAAGAAAAGTAAGTTGACAGCTATAGAAGCAGAAAAATATAAAAAGCGCTTGAATGTCCTCTTAATGGAACAAAAGCTTTACCTCAATAAAGAGCTGCGGTTAATAGACCTTTCTGCTCGGCTAAATATTCCGAACCATAGGCTTTCACAGGTTTTAAACCAACATATGGATATCAGCTTTTATGATTTGATCAACCGTTGCCGAGTCATGGAAGCTAAGAAAATGATCCAGTCAAGCCCACAACTTACCTTACTCCAAATTGCTTATGATGCAGGTTTCAATAATAAAACCTCTTTTGTCAATGCGTTTAAAAAATTTGAGGGACAGACGCCTTCTAGTTTTATGAAAAGTATTCTTAAGTAAATAAACTTGGCAATCCCAATTGGGATGGTCGACAAAAAAGTAATAATTGCATAATCTTGACTTAAAAAATCAGAGCCTTATGCAAAAACAAAAAAGCTTTTTATCGGTATGTTTAATATTATTGAATACCATTGCTTACAGCCAATCTTATTTTAATTTAGACCCAGGACATACCTTGGTTCAATTCAATGTTGAAAGATTCATGGTCGGCGAAGTGACCGGCGTTTTTACAAAGTTTCAGGGGAAAGTTACTATGGACGAGCAGGACCATCTTCAGGATGTCCAGGTAGTCATAGCTGTAAAAAGTCTAGACTCCAATCATGAAATAAGAGATGGCCACCTAAAAGGCGCTATGTGGCTAGATGCAGATAACTTTCCTGAGATAACTTTTCAGAGTATAGAAACTTATAATAAAGAGGGACAGCAATTTCTCAAAGGGAGCCTTACCATTAAAGATATTACGAAGGAAGTGACCTTTCCCTACAAGAAAAAAGGTCCATTCAAAGATCCAACGGGAACTGTTGCTGTAGGGTTTTCTGGAGACCTTACAATTAATAGACAAGATTATGGAATCAACTTTAGCAAAGTGATGGATAATGGAGCTTTATTCATAGGCAATGAGGTTGTCATTAAAATAAGAGCACTAGCTATTGTAGATAAATGATTTTAAAAAGCTTAGCATCAAACCAAAGGGCTAAATTCAAATTATTATAGTGCTTTTAGTTGAATTCTTTTCCTATTTTTAGAGCTACTACTTTAGGAGTACCTTCTAAAGCTATCTACAAACTTAGATTCTACTAAAATCAATACCGAAATGAATTTGCTAAAAGCATTAGCCCTCTTTTTATTAAGTAGCTTATTATTTTTCTCTTGCTCAGAATCGAAAAAAAAAGTACTTGTCTTCTCCAAAACCGAAGGCTTTGTACATTCCTCTATTGAAGTAGGTATACCGGCCATCGAAAAGTTGCTGGATAACGAAGGCATTAGCGTAGATGCCACCGAAGACGCCACTATGATCACAGAGGATGTACTCAAAACGTACGCAGCAGTTATCTTCTTGAATACAACGGGGGATATACTCAACGGTGAGCAAGAAGCAGATTTTGAACGATATATTCAGGCTGGTGGCGGCTTTGTAGGTATTCATGCCGCTACGGATACGGAGTATGATTGGCCATGGTACAATCAATTGGTAGGTGCTTATTTTGATAACCATCCTGCGATTCAAGAGGCTAAATTGAAAGTACTTAAGCCAGAGGACCCCACTTGTCAACACCTGCCCGAAACCTGGACTTTTACCGACGAGTGGTACAACTTCAAATCCATCAATCCGAATATAGAAGTCTTAGTAGAGATGGATGAGTCCAGCTATAACGGTGGGACTAATGGAGACCAGCATCCTGCTGTTTGGAAACACAATTTCGACGGTGGGCGGGCTTTTTATACGACTATGGGGCATCAAGATGCTACTTTTTCGGATCCTCTGTTTTTAGAGCAATTACAAGCCGGTGTTAAATTTGCTATAGGCAACAACTCGCTAGATTATTCTAAGGCCAGAACGCAAAGATTACCTGAAGAGAATCGCTTCTCTAAAGAAGTACTTGACTTCAACTTAGATGAGCCCATGGAACTAGACGAATTGGGCTCTGAAGGAATTATCTTCATTGAGCGCAGAGGTTCCGTGAAACTATACGAATACGAGACCAAACAAACCAAAATACTCGATACTATCGATGTGTTTTACGCCAACGAAGATGGATTGCTGGGCGTAGCCGTCGATCCAAATTATCCAGCCAAACCTTGGGTGTATTTCTTTTATTCTCCAAATGTAGCAGAATCCAAGCAGCACGTTTCCCGCTTTACCTTATCGGAAACTGGGTTTACAGATGAAAAAGTGCTTTTAGAAATCCCTACGATCCGCAAATGTTGCCACAGTGGAGGCTCCCTGGAGTTTGGAAAAGACGGTTTGCTATACGTTGGTCTCGGAGACAATACCAATCCTTTTGAATCTTCTGGTTATGCGCCCATCGATGAACGGCCCAATCGAGCACTTTTTGATGCGCAACGCTCTGCCGGAAATGCCAATGATTTAAGAGGGGGAATCTTGAGGATTCAACCCGAAGACGATGGTACTTATTCCATTCCAGAAGGTAATTTGTTCCCGGAAGGAACCGCTAATACCAGGCCTGAAATCTATGTGATGGGTACTCGGAATCCATTCCGTTTTTCAATAGATTCCAAGACGAATTATTTGTATTGGGGGGATGTAGGACCCGATGCAGGGGCTAATGATTCCTTACGTGGTCCTGCCGGTATGGGCGAATACAACCAAGCGCGGGAAGCAGGCTTTTTTGGCTGGCCTTATACGCGTGGAAATAATCAGGTATACCACGATTATGACTTTGCGCGTAAGCAATCAAAGCTGCCATTTGATCCTACAAAAATTGTCAATAATTCACCCAATAATACAGGAATACAAAATTTGCCACCGGTTCAGGAATCCATGATTTGGTATAGCTATAAAAAGGCACCAGAATTCCCCTGGCTTGGGGTAGGAGGGGTCAATCCGATGTCTGGACCCATTTACCATGCAGACGAATATGCGGATTCTGAATATGCACTTCCGGCTTATTTTGATAATAAATGGTTCGTTTACGAATGGATGCGTGATTGGATTTACGTGGTGCATTTAGATGAAAATCAGCGGTACGTAAAAGCGGATCCCTTTATGCCCAATACCGAGTTTTCTCATCCGATGGATATGCTCTTTACCAAAGATGGCCAATTTTATATCCTGGAATACGGACAAAAGTGGAACAGCAGAAACTTAGATGCGCGCTTGTCCTTGATTAAATACAATGGAGGGAATCGGCCTCCTACACCTCAGTTTGTAGCCGATAAAGAAGTTGGCGCTGCGCCCTTAAAAGTCCATTTATCAGCAGCAGCATCTATGGATTATGATCAAGATAAATTAAGTTATACTTGGAAACTAGGAGCAGAAGAAAGAAAAAGTGATTCACCCGAACTGGATTATGTTTTTGAAAACCCTGGTGTCTATGATGTAGAATTAACTGTGACTGATGCCCAAGGGGAAGCTGCTAGTGTGAACAAAAAAATACTGGTGGGTAACGAGCCACCCCAAATTAAAATTGATTTGAGTAGTGATAATAATACCTATTGGAAAGGTAAAAAAATGGACTATGAGATTGTGGTGAGTGATCTAGAGGACGGCAGTACTACAAATGGTACAATAGATCCGGCAAAAATTAAAGTAACCTTTGACTATATAGCCGAAGGCGAAGATTTGATTTTAGCAAGTATCGGTCATCAGCAAAACACCTTACCTAAAGGCTTGGAATTGATTAATGCCTCTGATTGTAAGGCCTGCCACGCTATCGATAAAGAAGTTGCTGGCCCCAGCTTTGAAGCAATTGCAAGCCGCTATGAGCAGAAAGACAAGCAACAAATTATTCACCGGATTATCAAAGGAAGCAACGGTATTTGGGGCGAACGGATGATGGCTCCACATCCACAATTAAAAATTGAAGAGGTCGAAGAAATGGTGGATTATATTCTTTCGCTCGATCCTCAAAAAAAGGTAGAAGAGACCGTTTTGCCACTGGCAGGCCGCTTGGATTTCAATAAGCACTTAGAAGATGAAGTTGCCGGAAAATATGTGCTTATGGCCTCTTATCTGGATGAAGGAAATCCCGATGTAGCCGGATCCTCTCTTTCTGTAGTAGAAAAGGTGGTGTTTATCGCGCCTAGATTAGAACTAGAGAATAGCCTGGATTTAGATAAAGAATTGGGCATCTGGGACTCTCAGGGTAGAACTCTTGTTGGCTCTATTAAAGATGGGAAAAACATCAAATTTTCAAAGATTAGCTTTGATCAATTGTCTAGTATCAGTATTGCTACTGCTTTTAATAAAAACTATGCCTACGCAGGGCAAGTTGAAATCCGAAAAGGTCAGGTCGATGGCCCTCTTTTGGGTCAAGTAAGTGTAGCGTTTTTCGATGAGGATAAAGAAGGAACTAAGGTAATAGAGATTGACTTAGACCCAGCACAAGGCCTTGATTCTCTTTTCTTAGTTTTTAAAAATGACCAAAATAAAGATCAGTACGTGATGAATGGAGATTGGATTCAGCTGAACTATGCAAAAGACCGAGACATTTAGTTGAAAACAATTATAGGTTTATCTACGTGGGATTTACCTATTTCGTTGCCTAGGACTGCAGAGTTTCTTAAAAGCGATGCGTATACGTCGCTTTTAAAATTGCTGTATTTGAGGTGGACCTAAACCGATCTTCCCAATCTATCCAATTGTGGTTATAGACCAGAAATACATCAGAACCTGGTGTGATGGTATACCGGAAACGACTATTCAAACCAACGACTTCGCTGAGGTCATCGTATTGGACATTAAGAGAAAAGGAAACGAATGGACTGATGTCATAATTACCAATAAAACGTACCAAGTTTGTTTGAAAATCGCCTTCTAATAAATTAACGTTTGTATACACATACTCGGCACTAATGTTTAGCCCTGGTGTGGGGCGTAGGGTTAGGCTGTTTTCAAAAGTACGCCGAGTACCCGACCAAAAGCCACCTAGGCGCACTTCCAAACTATAGGATATCTTGCGAAATTCAGCAGAGGAGAATTCAATATTGTGAATCCAATTCACATATTCTTCTAGGGGGATTACAATAGATCCGTCGCCCAGAATATCAAAATCACGTAATAGCGCTTCATAGTTGCGGATGAATTGATATTCAAATTCATCGCCACTTTCTAGGCGGATACCGAGGGGTGTGAAACGCATGTTTTGGGTAAGTTTC
>CAXIDD010000332.1:0-6097 GCA_964021975.1 uncultured Saprospirales bacterium
AGCATATCGGTTGAGACAACGGTTTGCAGGGAGCCGTTGTCAATAACGGCAGCATCATCTCCAATCCCCTTAATAGAAGATGGGTTCTGAATTGAAAAGCCTTTGCTTAGATGATCAATCAAGCCAAATTCTCCAAGTGTATTAACGTCAGTACGTTTGGGTGTTTCCTGTTCGGACATAGGTTTGTTTAGTTATTTAGCATTTTAGCACGCAGCATTTTTATTTGTTGCAGCGTGCGTCGATCTTCTTTACTAAGCATCTCTGCTTGATCTAAAGCTTGCATGGCGTCATCCTTTTTATTATTAAGGTCTAGAATCCGAGCATAAGTGACCCAGTGACTAAAATTAGCCTCAGGCATTTCGGTTATTTTTCCACTCAAACGTTCGAGTGCACCCGCAATTTTTTTGTCTTTTATCAAAGAGATGCCTTGTTCTACAATGTTATAAGCTTCGGTAATGTTGTCTTGAGGGCTTAATTCTTTTGTGTAACTTTTTAAGGCCTTTTCATAGAGCTTGTAATCTTTTAAATTAAAAGCATATCTGAGGTTACTATTTGCAATAAAAG
This sequence comes from uncultured Saprospirales bacterium, assembly GCA_964021975.1. GTDB lineage: Bacteria > Bacteroidota > Bacteroidia > Chitinophagales > Saprospiraceae > DATFKA01. Next base: position 565 of record CAXIDD010000332.1, read on the forward strand.
TATTTGCCATTTTTTGGGTACACTGCGCTTTTACTTTGTCTTGAGCTTCTTCCAATAAGTCTAGACTTTGGAACTCAATGGCTGTATTTAAAGTTTGGTAAGCTGCTGTGATCACTTTTTGATCTATTTCTTCTGGATTATAGAGCTTTTGAATACCTTTTATTTCTTTTTCAAAAAGCGTATAAATCCGAGAATCTACCATTTGCATAGATTCGTAAATGATCCGCAAATTTTGTTCAGCACTTAAGTCCTCTTGGCTGCGCAGGTAGCTATTGGCAATTTTTAAACTTGATTTTCCTGCTTGATTTAGGGCTCGGATATAATTATAAACCAACTCTGGACTGCGATCCCCTTTTTCATAAAGCGCTTGGTATTGACCACTGCGGTCTACTTTTCCCAATGCTTCCTTACCAAGTGCAAGCAAAGAAGTGACACTTTGTGCGCCTACTTTCTGATGAACCAAAGTACCGTCGTAATCAATAAACATCAAGGTGGGATAAGCCCGGACTGGATACTTTTTAGCAAAAGCGGGACCTTCCCCTTTTTCCATGTCAATTTTGAAGTTGATGAATTTATCATTAAAAAATTCGCCTGCTTCGGCCGTTGGGAAAACGGTAGCTGCCATTCGCTTACAAGGACCACACCAGCTGGCATAGGCATCTACAAAAATGATTTTATTTTCTTGTTTTGCTTTCGCTAAAACTTCATTCCAACTGCCTTGATTAAACTCAATGCCTTGAGCTTGTCCAATCATGGTCGTAAAACAAAAAAGGAGGATTAAACCGAATATATTTTTCATGGATTCTTTCATTAATTGCTCATTTAATAACCTAAGGGACACAAATATAAAGAATAACAGACTAGGGAGCCCTTGAGTTTTTATTAAATAAAGTATAAAACATTTTGGCAAAAAGGTATTGAAGGTCAATTTTTTAAACCTTTCATCCATAATTTAGTCTTAATGTAGAATTTAACTCCGAACTAGTATGAAAATTGTCTACTTTCTTTTCTTTGTTGGTCTAGCTTATGTATTTTTTGCTTCAAGTTCTTCCGGACCAGCTGCGGTACAAGGTAGAGACCGGACTGGTTCGCCGGTGGCCAACGGAAATTGCTCTAATTGCCATTTTGGAGAAGATTTTGGCACAAGTGCAGTTGCACAATTCTTGAAAGATTCAGTTGAAGTTGATGCCTATATTCCAGGAGAAACGTATCAATTTCGGATCAGTATTCCTACTCGGGTTAAACCAAGTAGCTACGGATTTCAAGCCGTAGCCTTAACTGGAGAATCGAACACTTCGGCCGGGGACTTCAGTAACCTTCCGGCTAATCTTCAAGTCACGACTATCAACGACCGTGATTATCTCGAACATAGTCAGCGACTTCCTGATAGTACCTATACGATTGATTGGGTGGCACCAGAGGCTGGTACCGGGGATGTTCGCTTTTATGCTGCCGTTAACGCGGTGAATAATGCAAGTGCTTCTAATGGAGATGACCCCGCCGTGCTGGAGCAAGCATTAACTATTGTAGAAAGTACCGTCAATAGTACATTCAATCCTGATGATTTACGTTTGCAATGGAGCGTTTTCCCTAATCCTTTACAATCTCAGTTGTTTGTTACCCTAGAGGTAGCTAAGCGACAGGACTATACCGTCAGAGTGGTGGATATGCAGAATAGAACCCTTCAGTCTGAGCAGTGGTCCGTTACGCCGGGCACTCAATCTTGGATGACAAGTACCGAAAACTTAGTCCCTGGTATTTACTTAGTACAATTAATTAGTGATGGTCAGGTGTTTAGTCGTAGGGTAATTAAACAGTAGAGCATGAAGAAGAAAGGGACAGAAGTATACGATAACGCTCAATTTTTTGCTAATTACCTCAAGCGTAGGAATCGTAGTAACTCTCCAAATACAATTCTGGAGGAGCCGATAATTGATGAATTAATTGCGCCTTTAAGTGGACTCAAGGTTTTAGATTTAGGTTGTGGAGATGGTTTATATGGTGAAAAAATAGTGAGCCAAGGTGCCTATTCTTACTATGGGGTTGATGCATCAAAAAATATGATAGCGGCTAGTCAAAAAAATCTTTCTGGGCTTGAACGAATACAATTGGAGCATGAGCATTTGGAGAAAATTGACCTCCCTGAAAACACCTTTGATTTGGCGCTTTCTAGATTGGTTTTTCACTATATCGAGAACTTAGAAAAGGTTTTTAAAAAGATTAATAAGGCCTTAATTCCTGAAGGGAAGTTTGTTTTTTCAGTGGAGCATCCAATTATTACCAGCAATTATGAATCTTATCATCAAGGTGATCGAAAAGGAAGCTGGGTGGTTCGATCCTATTTTTCAGAAACCGAACGTGCTAACGAATGGATTGGCGAAAAAGTGGTCAAGTATCATAAAACAATTCAAACTTACTTTTCATTGCTTAAAAAAACGGGATTTACAATTGATAGCATTCGCGAATCGAAGCCTGAGATAGACCGTTTTTTAGATCAAAAAGAATTCCACCGAAGATCACAAGTGCCGCTCTTTTTAATTTTTAAAGCTTATAAAACTAGTCTTTAGTTTTTAAACAAGTTATGAGTGGAGGTGTTAGAACTAAAAATTAAATATCCAAACATGACACACTTAAAAGTAGGCGATAAAGCCCCAGATTTCAAAGGCTTCAACGAAAATGGAGAAAACGTACAATTAAGCGATTTTGCAGGAAAGAAATTAGTTCTGTTTTTCTATCCCAAAGACAATACTCCAGGTTGTACGGCAGAGGTATGTAATCTACGGGATAACTTTTCTGAGTTAAAAGAAAAAGGGTATGCTTTATTAGGCGTAAGTCCTGATTCTCAGAAGAAGCATCAAAATTTCATCAGTAAATTTGAATTACCCTTTCCATTATTAGCAGACACAGAGCAAGAAACGCTAAATGCCTACGGTGTTTGGGGCGAAAAATCTATGTACGGCCGCACGTATATGGGCGTTTTTCGTACTACGTTCGTGATTGATGAAAACGGGGTAATTGAGCAGCTATTTACCAAAGTTAAAACCAAAGATCACGCTAGTCAAATCTTAGAAGGGGCTGCTTAGTTGTTTTTTAGTTTGGTGGTTTGAAGGTTTTTTGGTTTATTCAATTTCGGAAACTAAACCACTCAACCACCAAATTCAAAAAAAATGGCGCTTCCAATCAATGCTTTAGGCAATACCGAACTTCAAGTATCAAAAATAGGCCTTGGATTGGCCGCATTGGGTCGTCCTGGCTACATCAATTTAGGGCATGGAGATGATTTAGCCCATGATTATGTTGTAGATGCGATGGAAGGTCGTACCCACCGGATGCTGGATTTAGCTTATGAAAAAGGGGTGCGCTATTTTGATGCGGCACGTTCCTACGGTCGAGCCGAGCAATTTTTGCATTCCTGGTTAAAAAAGCAGTCTAGCACAGACATTATAGTTGGCTCCAAGTGGGGCTATATCTACACCGCTGAGTGGAAAATTGAAGCAGAAGCTCACGAAATCAAACGACACACCATCGAAGTTCTCGAAAAACAATGGACAGAATCTAATATCCTCCAGCCACAACTGAAGTTATATCAAATCCATTCTGCTACCTTCGAAAGTGGCGTTCTGGAAAACACGGCGGTGCTCCATAAATTAGCTGAAATTAAATCCACCGGAACGGCGATCGGACTGACCCTCAGCGGTACCAATCAAGCGGAAGTTCTGGAAGCAGCTATGCTTGAACGTGTTGACGGGGTCCACCTTTTCGATACAGTACAAGCTACTTTTAATATTTTGGAGCAATCCGCAGAAAATGCCCTACGACAAGCAAGCGAAGCGGGTATGGGGATCATCATCAAAGAGGCATTGGCCAATGGCCGACTGACGCCTAGAAATAAAAAAGAAGGTTTTGCACCAACTAAAGCTCAATTAGAGGCTATTTTAGAAACTGAAAATATCTCTATGGACATGCTTTCACTTGCTTTTGTGCTTAGCAAACCCTGGGTAGACACGGTACTTAGTGGTGCAGCAGTAGAAGCACATTTAAGTTCTAACCTAGCGGCAGGACGGGTGGAATTGAGCCCGGAAAGTTTAGCTCATTTGCAAAGTTTAAGCCAAGATCCAAAGACGTATTGGGAGGAGCGTAAATCGATGACTTGGAATTGATTTTACAAGCGCACCGTAATATTTTCAGCGTTTAAATAAGACTTCAAATCTGGAATTTCCATTTCACGAAAGTGGAAAATACTTGCAGCGAGGCCAGCATCTGCTTTACCTTTGGTAAACACATCCTTAAAGTGCTCCATCGTACCTGCACCACCAGAAGCGATAATTGGAATAGAAAGCATTTCGGAAATAGTGGCAGTTGCTTCTAATGCGAAACCGGCTTTGGTACCGTCATGATCCATGGAGGTGAAAAGAATTTCTCCAGCACCACGTTCTTGGCATTCTTTGACCCAATCGAATAGCTTAATTTCAGTGGGGATCCGGCCACCATTCAGGTGTACAAACCATTCTCCGTTGATGTTTTTGGCATCGACTGCTATCACTACAAATTGACTACCGAAAGCTTTGGCCAATTCTGAGACCAATTCTGGGCGGCGTACCGCTGCGGAATTTACCGAAATTTTATCAGCCCCACTCTGCAACAAAACATCGACATCCTCCAAGGAACGAATACCGCCACCAATTGTAAATGGGATATTGAGGTGGTGGGCAATTTTATAGGCTAATGCAGCTAGGGTTTTCCGTTTTTCATGGGTAGCGGTAATGTCCAGAAAAACCAACTCATCGGCTCCCTTTTGGGAATAGAGTGCCCCTAGTTCTACTGGATCACCAGCGTCCCGCAGGTTGACAAAATTGACGCCTTTGACTGTCCGTCCATCTTTTATATCCAAACAAGGAATGATTCTTTTCGCTAGCATTTTTTTGGGTTTAATGATTTTTTGTTCGGGAGGTTTTGTGATATATTTTTAAGCGAACTGTTCTAATTCTTTCAAGGTAAGGTTGCCTTCGTAGATGGCTTTACCAATGATGGCGCCGTAACAATCCATTTCAGCTAATTTGATGAGTTCATCTATTTGCGTGACCCCGCCACTGGCGATAAGCTGTAGCTCAGGTAAAGCTTCGCGAATCTCCTGATAAGTATCCACTGCTGAACCTTGGAGCAGACCATCTTTGGAGACATCCGTTGAGATGGTATAGCGGACGCCTTTTTCATAATAGGATTTTAAAAACTCAAAAAGCTCTCGGTCACTGGCTTCCTGCCAACCACTAACCGCAATTTTGCCATCTTTAAAATCTGCACCGAGGATGATACGGTCTGCTGTATATTGCTCCAGCCAACGTAAGAATACTTCGGGTTGCTTCACCGCGATGGTGCCACCCGTAACTTGATGGGCTCCACTTTCAAAAGCAATGTGCAGGTCTTCATCAGACTTTAAACCACCGCCAAAGTCAATTTGTAAGTTGGTTTTGGAGGCAATCCTTTCCAGTACCTTATGATTGATGATGCGTTTGGCTTTTGCTCCATCTAAATC
>CAXIDD010000333.1:0-6091 GCA_964021975.1 uncultured Saprospirales bacterium
GTAGATCAAGAGCCGAAGAAGACATCCAGTTTTTTGTTCCACAACCTGGCACCTATACCATTAATGTAGTTGATGATGCCGGAAGTGAATTTTCATTTAGCATAGATATGGCTGGTTGTGAAGCCACTACTTTTAGTTTTCCGCTACAAAATGAAGTACCTGGAGCAGCTTTTTGTGTTCCTTTAACCGTGAATAGTTTTGACAGTATTGGAATCATGGAATTTGATATGTTCTGGGATCCAGCGGTCCTTCGTTTGGATAACATTCTAGATTTTAATACCGATTTACAAGCTCAGATTGGTAACTTTAATACCATTGATGCTGCTACAGGTGTTTTACCATTCAGCTGGAGCTCACAAACGGATGAAAATTTCACCTTGGTAGATGGAGATACTTTATTTTCTCTTTGTTTCACCGTATTGGGGCAATTTGGAGATTTTTCACCACTAACCTTTGGTACCGCAGATGAACCCAACAACACGGTTGGTCGTATTGGCAGTGGCAACAACCTTGGTCAAGTCGGTTATATTTTTAATGATGGCCAAATCAACATATCAGATGGTACTTTATTTGCAGGGATTACCAAACAAGATATTAGTTGTAACCCCAACAACATTGGACCTACTGCCGATGGAGAAATAGCGGTACGAGTAGCTTCTGGAACAGCTCCGTATACTCTAATCTTTACACCACCAGTAGGTGCACCAACTAACCTCAATATCAATACCCCAGGAACTACGGAAACGTTTCCTAATTTAGCTGCCGGTTCTTATAACATTAGAATTGAAGATAGTACCCCTGGAACCCCCAATGTAGTCGATACGATGATCCTCATTGAGGAACCAGATGAATTTAGAGCAAGGGTTTTACCAACAGACATCAGTTGTCCAGGACTTGCAGATGGCTCAGTAATGGCAGAAGTGACCATCAATAGTACACCTGTACCTGATTTAGAGACGGCTTATTCCTTCCAATGGAGTGTAAATGGCGAAACAGGATCTTCCATTTCAGGTCTTTCAGACGGTTTGTATGCTTTAACAGTAACTAATATAAATGGCTGTAGTGCCACTCAAGATAATCTAGTTAATACACCGGCACCCATTAGAATTAATCGAGATAGCACCATTATTGGTGATGCCAGTTGTAGTGGAATTAGCGATGGTAGCATCTCCACCCAAGCGGTTGGAGGTACTTCTGCCAATAATACCTACGTTTATACCTGGGAAGTATTTGGTAGAGACAGCACCACCACACCCGTTATTTCTGCTGCTGCACCTGGAACTTATACCGTTACCTTGACAGATGATAGAGGATGTACCGCCATTGACTCTGTAACAGTCAGTGCTGCCAAGACCCTGTTTATTGATGAGACTGTCACCGATATTAGCTGTAATGGTTTGGGTGATGGTACAATTACGGCTATGGGGCGGACTTTACCCGTTTTTTCAGAAACGCCCCCTTACGTTTTCACCTGGAGTTCGACAAATAACCTTGGGCAAATTGATACCACCCAAACCAGCAGTGCCATCGATAGTCTAGAAGCAGGTATTTATACCGTGACCATGCGGGATGCAGATGGATGTTCGGTCATCGATAGTTTCACCATTGCAGAACCTTTGGTCTTAATGGTTGAAGAAGATACCATCCGAGGAGAGACCTGTCCCGTCGGGATGGATGGTTTTGCTGCTGTCACAGTGACCGGTGGTACAGGCCCTTACACTTATCTTTGGGATGATCCCGCTGCTCAAACGGATTCGGTTGCGATTAATCTATCTGCAGACACTTTACAAGTGGTGGTAACCGATATGAATGCTTGTATCGATTCAATCGAGCTCATTGTTGGAGCACAAGCAGGACCTCAAATATTATCTTTTGATACCGATAGTGTTTCCTGTTCGGGTGATATGGATGGGATGCTTAGTGTCCAGGCCATCAATGGCAACGGAAACATTATTGAATATGCCTGGAGTACCGGTACTAGTGGTGCCAATGCGACTTCGATCACCAACCTGAGTCCAGGAGTGTATCAATTATCCATTACCGCTGATGATGGCTGTATAACGGTCGCTAGTTCTGCTGTCTTGGACCCAAGCCCACTAATGATTGATAGCATCAATGCCACGGCTCCAACCTGTCCTGGATTTGGGAATGGCTCCTTAGCTGTTTTTGCTAGTGGTGGTACCATGCCCTATACCTATACTTGGGACGCCAGCCCAAATGATTTAGTGTTGACTTCTAACTTAAGGCCGGCCTTAGCAGCCGGAGCCTATGAGCTAACCATTGTTGATGCTAATAATTGCCCTTCGGTTATCGGGGCTGCAACGGTCAATGACCCACCAAGCATTTTGGTAGACTTCCAAGATATTGTAGGCGTAGATTGTTTCGAAGGAGATGCGAATGGAGAAGCCCGTGCCATTGCAAGTTTGAGTGATGGTGCACCTCAACTCTTTGACTTTAATTGGTCCAATGGCACCATGGCCAATGATACCAGTGATTTGTTAGCAACTAGTCTAGTAGCTGGCTTAAACACCGTTATTGTTTTTGACGAAAACGGTTGTTCCATTATTGATTCTGTGATGATTCCGAGTCCAGACTCTATTGCATTGAGTCTGACTGGTGATGATCCAAGTTGTAATGGATTAATGGATGGAGCCGTTTCTGTAAGTGCCACGGGTGGTACTCCTGGCTTTACCTTTACTTGGTTAACGCTTGGGTCTTCAGACCAAAATGTATCTTTACTTGGAGCTGGTACTTATCCGGTTCAGCTTATTGATGGCAATGGATGTACCAAAACAGATTCTGTTACTTTAATAGAACCCGCAGAGCTACAATTGACCATTGATCCAGCGCTTACTATGGACCCGTTTTGTGCAGAAAGCACCGATGGGGTCATCGCAGTACTCGTAAATACTCAGGACGCCATTAATCCTTTAGGTGCTTCCCCATATACTTGGTCAGGAGCAGTTGTCGATGCAGACAGCCCCATTGCTCAAAATTTAGCTGCGGGTACTTATGCGGTCACCGTAACGGATACGGAAGGCTGTACAGATACGCTTACCTATACATTAAATCAACCAACACCTATTGCCTTTAGTTTCCAACAACCTTCTGATCCACTTTGCTTTGGAGATGCTACTTTCTTTAGTATTGACAACATCTCCGGAGGTGCCGGTTCTAATCTTTTGGATTATACCTACACCGTTGATAATAATGGACTAAGCTTTACACCGGATCAAATTGCCACCGTTTTTGCAGGCACGCGGATCATCACCGTAGAAGATTTTAATGGTTGTACCAGCTCTGACACCATCATGATTAATGAACCGGAAGAATTGACCGTCACCTTTAATCCAGCTAGCATAGAAGTGGAGTTGGGAGATACTTTGGTCCGCTTAGAGCCAATTATCAATTCGATACAACTGGATTCCTTTACTTGGTCGCCGGGAGATGGTTTATCCTCAACAAATGTTAGAAACCCAATTGTGGTTCCCGTAGAAAGTCAAGAATACACCCTAAACGTGGTAGATATGAATGGCTGTCGGGCCACCGGTGATGTATTTGTAGAATTAAATCGAACTCGGAATGTATATATTCCAAATGTCTTTTCTCCAAACGGAGATGGCCGTAATGATGAGCTGCGTTTATTTGCTTGTAAAGGCGTACGCAGTGTCAATTATGCCAGAGTATTTGACCGTTGGGGAAGCTTAATATACAATCGAGATGATATAGGTATTCCGGATTGTGCGGGTGGTACCATTCTCTGGGATGGATCCATTGGTTCTACAGATTTACCAAGTGGGGTCTATGTCTATGTGATAGAAGTTGAATTTATTGACAATGTGACGCTTGTTTATCGAGGAGACATCACGGTACTCCGGTAAGCATCCTTGTTTAATTTCACCAAAAGCAGTCACATCAGTGACTGCTTTTGGTGTTTATAGACCTATTTTATGTTAATCTTTTATTATCATCTGAATCAGGTCATCTCTTTCGGCTACTTAGATGTTAAATTAGCGGTCTTAAAAAAAATCACGCTTATGAAATATTTCCTAGCTATTGGTCTATTACTTTTTTCTGCCAACCTTTTAAGTGCACAATTCCAAAAAGTTACCTGGGAAGCTGCTTTGGAACAAGGAGCAACGGATGAATATTCCCTAGTACTAACAGGTACAATTGAGCCCGGTTGGTACCTTTATTCTCAATACCTAGAAAGTGAAGATGGTCCCATTGCAACCAAACTTACTCTTGAGGAATTAGAAGGCTTGGAAACCATCGGAAAAACAGAAGAATCTGGTCATAAAGTAGAAGGTTACGATAAGGTATTTATGATGAATATTACCAAGTACAAAGAAGAAGTCACCTTTACACAAGTCTTGAAATTACCAGAAGGAACTGAATTCATTTCGGGTATGATAGAATTCATGACTTGTGATGATGAGCAATGCCTTCCGCCCACCCAAATCGAATTTACGGCAGGAATTGAATAGCTTCTAAGCAGCAAACGATATAGATGATGCAGCAATTTTTATCTTTGTGCGTCTCTATAAAATATACAGGTCAAACCGTCCAACAGAATCATTTTTGAAGCAGGAAATCATGAAATATTTACTATTATTAGCCACTTTTATTAGTTCGTCTTTTAGCCTTATTGGTCAATTTGCCAATCCTGTTACCTGGGAAGCAGATTGGAAGCACCTCGGCGGTGACGAGTACGAATTGATCTTTAAAGTAGAGATTGATCCAGGTTGGAATATCTATTCACAGTTTCTCGAAGGAGATGATGGCCCAGTTGCGACCCAAATCCAAATTGATGCACAAAGCGGTCTCGAATTAATAGGAGACCCCACCGAAGAAGGCACCATTAAAAAAGGATATGATTCTGTTTTCGAGATGGATGTCATCAAAATATTCAACTCCGGTATCCTCCGACAACGGGTTAAGACCTCCGCTAATCCCGCTACAATCAAAGGCTATATTACCTACATGGTTTGTAATGAGGAAATGTGCCTCCCTCCTACCGATAGTGAATTCACCTTAAACCTTTCGCCAGATGGCCCCAGCACTGATGAGTCGCTTCTCGGAGGGGATGCATTAATTGACACCGAAGCTCCCTTATTGGGAGACAATATAGCACCAGCTGGTAACCCAGTTTCCTGGTCTACTACTATTGAAGATTTAGGCAACCAAGAGTACCTACTTAAAATAACAGCTGAATTTCAGCCTCCCTGGACCATATATTCTCAATTCATTGAAGAAGACGGTCCCATACCTACCACCTTTACTTATAATGAAGCAGAATATTACACTTTAATAGATAGTACGGAGGAAAGTGGCAAAAAAATTAAAGATGGGTATGATGCTATTTTTGGAATCGATGTCAAAAAAATTGTAGAAGGGCCAGCTGTATTTACCCAAAAAGTAAAAGTGACCGATCCACAACAATGGATCTCAGGGGACCTTATGTTTATGACTTGTGATGATGAGCAATGCTTACCGCCTGCTTATCGTTATTTCAGAGCAAGGCCAGCTACTCTAGAAGCAGAGATGAGTTCTGAACCATTTTCAGAAACCAAAGCAGCTACTACCCAAGTTTCGGATGCAATTGTGACTTTGTACGGAGATCTAACCAAGCCTGATTTAGGCAATCCATTAGGCACCTGTCAAACGGCACCTCCAGAAGTAAAACAGTCTAGTATGGGCCGCATCTTCTTTTTAGGTTTCATTGGTGGTTTAATTGCTCTTTTGACACCTTGTGTATTCCCTATGATTCCTTTGACGGTAAGCTTCTTTACTAAAAGGAGTGCCAACCGATCAAAAGGGGTTACGAATGCCACGCTTTATGCCGGTTTCATCGTTTTGGTTTATTTATTGTTAAGCGCGCCTTTCCATTTATTAGATTCGGTGAGTCCAGATATTCTCAATCAGATTTCTACCAATGTCTGGTTGAATCTAGGCTTTTTCGTTATTTTCCTAGTCTTCGCCTTTTCCTTTTTTGGGTATTTTGAAATTGCGCTTCCGGCTAGTTGGACCAATAAATCTACCCAGGCCGAAGGTATTGGGGGACTGTTGGGTATCTTTTTTATGGCCCTAA
>CAXIDD010000334.1:0-6090 GCA_964021975.1 uncultured Saprospirales bacterium
GGCCGCTGCCAATAGTTTCCCGATCTGACCAGAATGTTTGGGCCAGTCTACCTTCAATTGTGAAGTTGCGGAAGGGGCGGTAACGAAGGTTGATGTAGAAACGAGAGCCTCTGTTGAAATAGGCCGGGACTGCAAAGGTATTGAGCAGGTTGTTTTCAAAATGATAGAAGCGAATTTGGAAACCATCTGTATCAAAAAGCGCATACCTTGCGGTTAGAGATAAAGGAATATTGCTCGGGCGATAAATGACATCTTGTAAAATTACAAAACCATTACGCCTACCCAAAATAGGATCATCTACGTAGCCCCAGTCAAAACGAGAACGCAATTCCAACTCTTTACTGATTTGATTTCCAATATGCAAACGACTTTGAAACAAGTCTCGACGAACAATAAAATTAAAATTCTCTTCATTATTGGGGGCATTAATATCCTTAGACTCATTTCGAAACTCTACATAAATACGCAGCCTCCGGCGTTCTTCATAGGTAAGTCTAGCTCTATATTCATAACCACCACTCGGAGCATCTGCTTGAAAGCGCAACCAGGGAAACCGAAACTGATCATAATAAGCCGAGAGCTCCCATTTTCTAGCTGGACGGACGACCAAACCCATATATAAGCCTTCTTCATTACGGGCATTCGTGGATTCTGCAAATGGGTTGGCATTTAAGGCTTGATAATCCCGTTGGAAATTCCGGTAAACCATAGATAAATCTACGCTCCTGTGTAGACCAATCAAAACCCCATTTAGCGTTGCCCATCCGCCATTGTCACTTACTGCTGTTTCCCCAAAGAAGTTGAAGTTTTTATATAAATAAGAATAATCTAAGCTTGCATTTAATAATCTATCTCCAGTAAAATAAAAACGATTATAAGCTTGTGGACGGATCGTTAGTGGCTTTTCCAATTGATCGTAAAGCACATTCAATGCAATGTGGTTGGCATTTTTATGATACTTAATACTTCCGCCCGCGGTATTTTGTCGAATGGCTTTCTCGTCTTCCACTTCATTAGGCGTCCGGTGTAAACCAAAGTTATTAAACGAAGAGATGGAGCTAACAAAGTCTTCATTACCAATCGTGTCGAGGATGGTTACTAAGTTTCCATCCCGACGTCGAGAGGAGGCAAAAATGGCTACGTCCAGGTTTTCGCTTGGTGCTAGTTCGACGGCACCGCCACGCATGAATAAGGCTTCATTTACAGAAGCGTAGGGTAAAATGGTTCTACTGGTCCGCTTGACATTAGTAGCTTGGGCACTTTTACCATAACCAAAGCCAGAAAACAAGACCAATCCTTGTCCAAAGCTCACCCGATAATCGCCGATAGCGACTGCTTTCAGCCATTTGCGATAATCCCGTAAATAAAAATGCGCAGAATAAAAATCAAATCCTTGCTGATTAGAACCCTTAAAAAATTCCTCTCCGCGGTCTTTTTCCATGGTTACCCCATAGCTCATTTTATTGTAGTATCGGTGCCGGTACCGCACATATAATTGATCAGGGGAACCTAAGTAACGATTGGCTTCTGGGTCCTCGCTTGGTTGATACCCTCTTTGGTCTTCTAATATTCGATTCCAACGCAAAAAGAGTTCATTTTTACCTTGAGCTGCCATTTCACCTAAGCCCAATTGAAAGTCATCTAAACCAGTATTAACTCCAACGAAAGGTAAAATTCTATTAATTGTCAAGCGATCAAATCCAGGAATGGCTTGTAGCTCATAAATGGCGAGTAATTTACCGGTCGTTTGGCGATGATTAAGTAAATTAACTACCTGAATATCTGTTAAAAGTCCGAGGCTTCTCAGATCTCCTTCACTGGAGGTATTAAGATTCAAGGGGCGCTCTAAATAAGCTTCTAACTGCTCAAAGAAGGCATTAAAATCAAAATCTCCAGCATCATCTGTATTTTGAAAAAAGTCTTCTATAGCTTCCAAGGATTCAGCAGGAATAGCTTCTGTTGCCTGTCCATGAATAAGAGAAGGCAGGAATAGCAAGCCTAAAAGCAGATAAAATCGATTAATAAAATTACTTTTCAAAGTAGTCTAATTAAAAATGAATAGGACTTGAAATACATCCTTGCACTAAAGGTAAGATTCTATCTTGAAGAATTCTGAGGAAGCTGGACGATTTTACTATTTTTTAAAATGTCCTTACTTGATAGATCACCAGCTGGTAGGTGCTTGTGTATCCACTCCACCAGGTCAAAGAAACAAACATTGCGTCTTTCTTCCCTAGAATGAATTAAGTCCAGATTTTCACTTAGAAACGTTTGGAAAAATTCAGGGTGGTCTAATTCCGGCGTTTTAGATAGCTGGGCTAGAAAACGGAGTAACTGTCGTTGTAAGGGCGACACATCTTTAAGGCGAGTAAAAGATCGTTGACAAGATTGAATCAAGTGGCTTGCAATATCATAACTTCCTAACTCCAGGTGACACACAATTTGTAAGATCCTAGCAGCGTATAATAAATCAGAACGTAAGAAATTATCACTCAAATGAACGATCCGATTTAAAACCAGCAAACATTTTTCGTGGGCTCCAAGCCCAAATTGACAATAGGCTAATTTATAATAAAACAACAACGCCCGATGTGGATCTAATAAATCTTTGAAATGATTTATTTTTTCGTAGATCGTTTCTTCTAATTGGGCAGCCGTCTGATAATCTCGTTGCAACAAATGATAATTGAGCTTACTTAAGTATAGGTATACAAAAGCAATCATCTGAGAATTTTCGTTAAAAATATCTTCCTGGTTGGTCACAAAAACCTCAAAAGTCTTTAAATAATGTAAATAGTCTGCTTTATTTCCTTCCAGGTAAAGCAGGGTTAAAAGGTAATAGATTCCTCTCATGTACAAATCCGGATCTTTCCCCTTTAAATTGGCTTCCATTTCGAATTGATTCAACCATTGTAGGGCATATTCTTTGCTTTTTTTAAAATCGAGCAAAATATAATGCAACCACATATTAGCCTGATAGAGGTTAATTTTTTCGTGAAAGGTCATCCGGTCAGGAGGTATATTATCCGGCTTTGCTTTATCATAAAATTTTTTCACCTCAAGGGCAACTTCAGGATTGAGGGCATGCCCATTTTCAATGTACCATCCGTGCATTTGGATGTTTAGATTGGAAAACAAACTAGCTGCATAAGTTACAAAACTTCTTCGGTGAGCTGATTCCAAGAGGCCTTTCATTTTACCGGCTTGCCTACTACGGGTAATGTGCCGGGTCTCAATCATTTTTTGAAACTCCAATATTTCTAAATGAAGGATATCTTGATGATGCTCTTCTGCAATTTTTTTGATGCGCTCCAGAATGCGCAGACTCTGCATGTACATTCCTTTTCCATAAAGGATACGAGCAAAATCAATTTGCTCCCGGATTTGAATATCAATTCTTTTATTGATGTGCGTCAGTCGAAGGCTGGTGAGGATTTGTTTGTAAAGATGGCGTTTAAGGTTGGCCAGTTGCTTTTTTTCTGTCCCTTCTAATTTTTCTAATAGTTGCTGTTCATTATAATCCGGATATTTATCAATCACCTCAAATAGTTGCAGGAACTTACTGTTACTGGCGCTTTGCAGTCGATTAACGTAAAGCTTAAAATGGCGCTTTTCCGATTTTGTTAATGATTGAATCAAGGTAAATAGTTGATCCTTTTGCCCGTTGAACATAACAATGTTCTTTAATCTAATTAATTGATTTTCAGCGGTTAATTTGGCAGGCTTGATCGCTTGAGTGTCACAAAGCTAAAAAAATAATTGTTCATCTAGCTTTACTTAACCTTTACATTTGTCTTAGACAAACAGCAAATGTATTCAAACACTAAAGTCTTGAATAGTAAAGATAAGCATTTTAAGGACGCTTAAGACTTATTTTTCTAATTATTCTATGACAGGACAACAACAGTGTTTTAAATGACAAAAACTATAACACAAATGAAAAAAATTGAAGCGATCATTCGCTTATCCCGATTTGACAAAGTCCGGGACGCACTAGCTGACGTTGGTGTCAAGTTTTTCACCTTGAAAGACGTAAAAGGTTTCGGCCTTCAAAAAGGAGAAAAGCTCATGTACAGAGGAAGTGTCTACGATGCAGATTACATCGCTAGATTACAACTCGACATCCTTACAACTCAGGACAAAGTAGACATCATTTTAAAAACCATCGAAAGCGCAGGTAAAACCGGTGAAGTCGGTGATGGAAAAATAATTGTTTACGATGTTGAAAGCATCACTCGTATCCGTACAGGTGAAAAAGACGAGTCTGCACTCTAAAAGATTTTACTTCCTATTTTTCCTATCCTAATTTTAAGTAACACACTTTATTCAAATAGGTGGTTCATCAATAAATTTTTGAACGCTCCTTGAGAATAAGTCATTTGAGTATAATTTGTATTTCAAGTTTACCAAATACTTATGCCCTGCCTTAACCAATACAACCAGGAAGGCTGAGTACTTCCAAGCAATTAATTTAATCACTATTTAACTTGATCATAATGAACGAAGCATTATTTACCGCAAATAATGTCTGGATGCTGGTTGCAACCGTATTGGTTTTTATCATGCATTTGGGCTTCTCTGCTCTCGAAGCAGGTTTTGTACGCAGAAAAAATACCGTAAATATTCTATTTAAAAATGCCATGATTATTGCAATAGGCCTATTGACCTATTTCATTTGTGGTTTTAATTTAATGTATCCTGGAGCAGATTTTGCTGGCGGCTTTTTTGGTTTTGCTGGTTTTGGCATTGCCGCTCCTGAAGGCGTGGCTGGTGCCATTGAATATGCAGATGGTGGATATACTTATTATACCGACTTCATTTTCCAAGCGATGTTTGCGGCAACTGCTGCTACAATTGTTTCTGGAGCAGTAGCCGAAAGAATTAAATTGAATTCCTTTTTGATTTTTGCTACGATCTTTGTAGCCATCTTCTATCCTATCACAGGAATGTGGAAATGGGGAGCAGGCTGGTTAGACGCAGCTGGATTTTATGATTTTGCTGGATCTACAATCGTCCACGCTGTAGGTGGTTCTGCCGCTTTAGCGGCAGTTATTCTGTTAGGAGCTCGTAAAGGTAAATATACCTCTTCTGGTATTAAACCGATTCCTGGACACAGCATGCCATTGGCTGCCATTGGCGTTTTCTTACTTTGGTTTGGTTGGTTTGGTTTCAACGGAGGTTCTGTTCTTTCTGCTGATCCAGTTCCTGTATCCTTAGTATTTGTGACGACCTCCTTAGCAGCGGCGGCTGGAGCAGTTGGAGCGTTTTTTGTATCTTACTTGCGCTTCAAAACACATGATTTATCCATGGTACTGAATGGTATCCTTGGCGGCTTGGTCGGAATTACTGCAGGAGCTGATCTGATGTCCCCTTTAGCAGCCATAGCAATCGGTTTTATTGCAGGATGTATTATTCCAATGGCTGTTGTTTTCTTTGACAAAACATTAAAACTAGATGATCCAGTCGGCGCAACTTCTGTCCACTTGGTTTGTGGTATTTGGGGAACGCTAGCGGTCGGTATTTTTGGAGATAAAGCAGGCTTAGGTCAGCTTTGGGTACAATTCTACGGATGTTTAGCCGTTTGTGCTTTTGCATTTCTTGCTTCTTTCGGTCTAATGTATTTATTGAAAATTACCATTGGAATCAGAGTAACTGAAGAGGAAGAAGAGCGAGGACTAGATGTTGCAGAGCACGATATGCACGCTTACGAATCAGCGTCTGAAGAAGCAGCTTATAATATGGCTGTAAAATAAAATCAACCATTTTAACAAAAGGAAGTTCCCCGGAGTCGCACCAACAACTTACCGGGAAACAACCAGCGGTAAATCCTTGTCAGAACTACCACTAACAAAGGTATAGCATCCTATGCATTTATCCAAAAGAGGATTGCATTGATTAGTGGTAAGGGTACTTCGTGTACCTAAGATTTATCGTTTTTAAAGGTTTTGGTAAAAAATCAGAACCATTTGAAATTTTCAAATCAATAAAAACGTAAAACAATGAACAAATCACTATATCTAACCTTGCTATTATTATGCACGGGTTTACTATCAAATGCACAGGATCAACTTACAGCAGCGATTACAAAGG
>CAXIDD010000335.1:0-6085 GCA_964021975.1 uncultured Saprospirales bacterium
AACCGACTCTTCCGCCTGTCTGGTTTCCAATACTTTCTAATTGTTTTTCATTTGCTGCTTTTGCAAGTAACAAGCAGCATTCCTTTGCACCTGGAGGAGCAACCATTACCCACCTTTTCTTTTCGTCTATTTTTGTGTCTTCAAGAAGTGTGAAATCCAATTTATTTGTATAAAACTCGATTGCATCATCATAATCTTTAACTACTAATGCAACATGTGCTATTCGTTGATTCATTAATTCCCGTTTTTTAAAATTGCAGGTCAGGTCTGTGTATCCGTAACTAAACTTCCGTTTAGCCAGCTATATGTTTATATTCTCAAGGGGCTAAAAATCCAAACCTCTTCTTTCCAAGATCGAAAAAATCTAAAAGATCCACTAATTTATTTCACATACACTTCATCCACAAACAGCCAGGCATCCCCTTTTCGGATGTGCCAATCTGGTAATTGGCCTCTGTTAGTCGCCGAAATTTTGATAAATGAAATGGCTTGTTGCTGAAATTCTGTTTCTATTATTTTGATGATTGGATCTCTTTTTTTGGTGGTAGGGATGGCTTCTTCCAAAACGGTGGTATAAGACGCTCCGTCTTTCGAAATGGCAATGATTACCTTAGTAGGCAGCATCACTGAAGTAGCACTGATGTGCTGGAAGAAATTCAAGCCTATGTAGGATAGTTCTTTGGGGCCTCCCAAGTCAATCTCGACCTCAAAATCTTTTTGGGGCAGACCTTGCCAATTAGGGTCATCGCCTCGGGCAATGGCAAATTTATTGTTGACCAAAGCCTTATCCCCTCCTCCACTGTAAGTTTTATTATAGGCATTCGTATAGTTGACTTTGCATTGGTCTCCAAAACCGGTGGAAAACATTTTTTGTAAGGGGAAGCCAATCGGAAAGCCCTTTCTAAAACATTGGGCGTGCAACTGAATGGACTTGGTATAGGTAATTGGTTGGGTGTACAAATCCGAATTCATAGTAGGCTCACTACCATCCAAAGTATATCGGATCTCATATAAAGCCAACTC
Organism: uncultured Saprospirales bacterium; assembly: GCA_964021975.1. Classification (GTDB taxonomy): domain Bacteria; phylum Bacteroidota; class Bacteroidia; order Chitinophagales; family Saprospiraceae; genus DATFKA01. The sequence goes on from CAXIDD010000335.1 coordinate 1,024, forward strand.
GTTATTTAAGCTTAGACTAAATGTCTGATTGGTTTTATCATAACTTACCTCATAATCCGGAGAGAGTGCGCTGCCCGCAAAATGATAATCCAATTCTTTTAGCCGATCAAAATGATGATCTATTTTTTCAATAAAGGTGTTTTCATTTTTTTGCGCTGTCTTGGTCCAGAGTGCTTCCGACAAGGCACATATCCTGGGCAACATCATGTATTGGACATGGCTTAAAGTCTTGATTTGCTCCGTCCACAAATTGGCTTGTCCACCTAGAATATGGTGTCTTTTATCCGCTGCAATAGCTGACGGAACGGGATTAAAATCATAGACTTTGAGTAGATTATTATAGCCGCCCCAGGAAGGTGGTTCAAATTCGCTTTTCCCCTGGCTGTGATCAAAATAGAGTGGAGACCCCGGCGACATCACGACATCGTGCCCCGCATTGGCCGCTTCAATACCACCGTCCATTCCTCTCCAGGACATGACTGTCGCCCGTTCTGGCAAGCCACCTTCCAGAATTTCGTCCCAACCGATCAGTTTTCTGTTTTTGGAATGAATGAATTTTTCCATTCTTTTTACAAAATAACTTTGCAGTTCGTCTCCATCTTGTAAGTTTTCCTGTTGCATTCTTTTCTTACATTTAGGGCATTGCAACCAACCTGTTTTACCTACCTCATCGCCACCAATATGCAAATAAGAGTTGGGAAATAACTCGACCACTTCACTAATAATGTTTTGTAGAAAATCAAAAGTCTCCTCATTACCAGCACAATAAACACCAGCAGATCCCGCACCATCACAGACCAAGTCTGGATAACATTGTAAAGCTGCTTCGGAGTGTCCCGGCATTTCAATTTCAGGAATGACGTCGATGTATCGATCAGCCGCATAAGTCACTATTTCTCTAATATCCTCTTTGGTATAAAACCCGCCATATACTTGATCTTCAGAATTCTGATAGGTGGTTTCAAAGTCCTCCCAGGGCTTTTTATCTTCTTTTACTTTTCTCCAGGCTCCTCTTTTGGTCAACTCTGGGTATTGATCTATTTCAATCCTCCAGCCAATGCCATCCACCAAGTGCCAGTGCAGCTTATTCATTTTGTGCATGGCTAAAACATCTATGACTTTCTTGACAGAATCTTTTGGAAAAAAATGACGAGAGACATCCAGCATCATGCCTCTCCACTGGAATTCGGGGGCATCCTTGATGCTTACGAAATTAAGAATGGGTTGTTTTACGGCTGTCTGAGGGCTTAGTAATTGCTTTAAGGTTTGGATACCATAAAATAAGCCCTGATACGTGCCGGCTTCAATTAACACGCCCGACTTGAAAACCTCCAGGCTATAGGCACCTTGCATTTCTGCTCCGGACTTAAGCAATTGGATGGCATTCTTTTGTCCTTTGGTGGAAATGGCAATAGCTAACTTGAAATTGGTTTGTAGGAAGGCTTGTATTTCTTTTCCTAGCTTATGTCCTACTTCGGTATCCTCTACCACGATGGTGGTTTGATCATTTGGCTTAAAGGAACTCGCTTGGTAATTTATTTCATTGGGTTGAGGTATTACACCAAGCATTAGGGGCTCTGCCTCTTTACAGCTGTTTAATGCGATCATTAAGGATAAGAGGATTAGGATGTTTTTCATACTTTGAATATATTTCACAGTCAACTTTAACAGAATTAACTGTAGCTAAAATAAGCAAGTAAATTTGACCATCGGGCATTGCCTATGAATCCAGCTTAAAAAAAGCTACTTTTAATTATTCATAACCCAAAAAAGAATGCTATGAGAGTTATTTTTATGCTCCTTTTCACCCTGGCTTTGAGTTTTAATTCTGGTCTAAAGGCGCAGGATCTTTCGAAAAGTCGCGTGGCGATAGTCGGATTAACCGGAGGTATTAATGAGGATATTTTAAATGGATTAGACCCTAGAAACATTACGAACACTCCCTATACCAACGAAGAAAAAGACCTGCAAGCTCGGGTCAATAAACGGATGGAGAAACTATTCCTGGATGATGTTTACGATATCCTGCAAAAGCGACTGGAGGAAAAAGGCATTCAACTGGAACCACTTTCCACCAGCGACAAAGTGGCCAGCCTAAATGAAATGGGATACCCCAATCCATTGATCCCTAAAAATGTCATCAAGAAGAAAAATGAGGATTACGCGGATTACTTTTTAAACATCAATATTGTTTGCTCAAAACCCATTCTCGGAGGTCTGTTGGGATTCAAACCAGAGTCACGGATGCGCATCGTATTGTACGATGGAACCGGTAAAAAATTAAAGACCATTAATGACGAAGCCAAAGATTCATCTCCAGTAAAAAACACTGATTTTGATGAGGAATGGACCGTGGGTATTGAGCGCTTTAACCGCATGGACTGGTATTCTGTCATGCAACTTGAAGAGCGCCTATTATCAATAGTGGACGCCGCAATAACTAATGCGGTTGGGCAATTATAAAGAGGAAAGAAGCTTTCTTAAGAAAAGATTTATTCAACTGAACCGTTTTGATCCCCTTTTCTGAAAGTTGAAAAATTAAGGATTCTGTACGATGGAACTCTTAATGACAAACAACGAACAGCCGGCCTAAGAAGTGATTGAGCTGAAATCGGAACGAGGTCTTGACGCTACTGGTGAATGAAAAGTCAGGAATAATTGATTTAATATTTCCTCGATTTGATCCTATTTGAAGACCCGTAAAAAGAAAAACTAAGCCTGTTATTATAGGGAAGCAAATCAGAAAGGCTAACATAAACCTTGTCGCTATTGTAATGGTGAAGGCGAAAAAAGTAAGTGCATAATTTTGGGTAATTAGAATGTGATTGATACTTTCTAATACTTGCTGTTCAACGATTTCTCCGGTGATGACCAAAGCAATACTTAGCAAAGCAATGCTGAGCGGAAAGCGTTGCTGTAAGCGCTGTAATTTGCCTAAAAGCACTCGAAAAATTGTGTTCTTAGGCCTAAAATTTGGTTCCTGTTTTTTAGATAAATGAGAAATTGCAAGTCCAACAATTAAGCATAAACAGTAAGGAGACAAACCCAAATAGTCCGTCCAGTTTCCAGTCTGGTAATGGTTAATAATATCGGCACTTAAAAATACATTACAAAGGTATTCCTCAAAGCAATAAATGACCAACAATTCCTTTCGTTGCCATAGAATGTGAACAATATTTTTTAGTTGCTCCACCAACATCACTAATTATTTTAGTTTTCACCGTTGATCCAATTCGTCACTTACTTTATAGGCACAAGTTGTGCCAATTTAAACAAACAACTGATTATCAATAATTTAAACTAAAACAATTTCATTCTAAAAACAGTAAAGTGTTCAAAAACGAACACTTTACTGTTTAATAATGGACAGTCTAAAATATAATTAGTGGTGTGTGATAGTATTTATTTGCCTCCATACAATTTATACACCTCTGTCCCAGCACTTAAAAACGCTCCAGTTCCGTAAACTTCCGTTTTGTCTGCCCAGGCTTTACCTGGAGCTGCACCGATAGGTTGGACATAACCTAGCATACCTTCTTTTGTAACATAGCTAACCATTGCATTCCATCCCTTTTGTACGGCTGGGCCATAAGTTGCTTTATCCAAAATCCCCTTATTTATTCCCCATGCTAACCCATAAGTATAAAACGATGAACCACTTGTTTCCGGAGTTGGATAAAATTCTTGTCCCAATAGACTCATAGACCAGTGTCCTTTGGGGGATTGGATGGCTAATAATTTGTATAATTTCAGGAAGTACTTGTATTCACTGCTTTGAGGTTCCAGCTCATTCATGATGTTGGTGAGCCCGGCAAAGACCCAACCATTTCCTCTAGACCAGAAAATTTTAGTCCCGTTATCTAATTCCCCTATGTAGCTCTCATCCCGGTAATACAAACTTTCTTTTTTGTCAAATAAGAATTTGGTCGTTGCTTTAAATTCCGCCATCATAAAGTCCAGGTACTTTTCTTCTCCAGTAATGTTGTATAGTTTTGCCCAAACTGGAGGAGACATAAATAGTGCATCGCACCAATTCCAACGAGATTGATGGTAAGGAGACTTCCAGGATAAGGAGGTTTGTGCAGGGTGAAGTAGGATAAAATTGAACTGCTCTATAGTCGGTTTAATCATATTCTCATCCTTATATTTCCGATACAAATCCACATATAACTGCCCCACGGTATGATCATCCGCATGATATTTGCGACGGTATAATTTCCACTCTTCCTTTTCTCCAATTTCCTTGAGCCAATTGTAGTATTTGTCATCCTCAGCCATTTCGGCCCATTTCACCATACCAACGTACAAGGCACCATTTGTCCAATCTAGTGGATGGTGCGGTTTATTGCGTCCGCTATACAAATCTGAAAAATGTTCAATTTGCCAATCAGCTACCTTTTCCATGACTTTTTTCACTTCAGCTGGTTTAATTTCTTGAGCTGATGATAAAGTAGCAATTGTGCATATTGCCAATATCATAATAGTCTTCAATGCTTTCATTATATTTTTTGATTTAAGGATGGTAAATACACTGTAATCTAAATTTGAGCAATAAGCTAATCTTTTCATCCAAATTGGATAGGATCTGTCACCCAACAAGCGGCCTATTCTAACTCAATTATAGCATTCTGATTTTCAATTTTTTGAATGTGTTCGGCTAATTTGAATTCAGATGCTTTAAAGCTATGCTTCCTTTGTTTGGCGTGTTGTTGTCTGGTCATACTTCTAGTAAAGCGTCTAATACTTTCTTCAGAGTTTAAGATCAGCCCCGGTACGGGCACACTTTTCCCAGCATCATCTTTGGCGACCATGGTGAAATAGGAAGAATTACAATGCTTGACGGTACCCGATTTGATGTTTTCAGATTCTACCCGGAGTCCTACCACCATAGACGTTCGTCCAGTATAGGTGATGGAGGCTTTCAGGGTCAATAAATCCCCTACTTCGATGGGATTCAAAAAATCTACTTTATTAACCGAGGCCGTCACACAGTAATAACCAGAATGCTTGGAAGCACATGCGAAGGCTACTTGATCCATTAGATTCAATACATATCCGCCAT
>CAXIDD010000336.1:0-6081 GCA_964021975.1 uncultured Saprospirales bacterium
ATCCAACGGATTACCTACAACGGGTCCCTTTGTATTCTACTAATGCCCCGAGTGTGGCCAATGTAGAAATGCTGGACCAAAAATTTGACATCAAAGATAAACTAGCCGTCCTCACAAAAGACAATGTCAATCTATCTGCCCCTATTTACTATTTAGAGGATCCAGAACAAATCGCATCAGCTGAATTCAAAGGTAAGATTGTAGTAAGTGTGATTAGAAACACACGGGCAGCGATCCGCAACGCTGATTTTATTGCACAATTAGAAGCAGGTGGTGCCTTGGCTTCAATTGAAGTTTTCAGCATCGGCCAAGGCTTGAGTTGGGAACGCCTCAGCCGATATTTTAATCGGACTACTATGGAGGTAGGACAGCCTGAGGGGACCACCCAATTACCCAGAGTTTGGGTTGAAGATTTAGACCGCAGTCTATTACAAAAACTAAAAGAGCTTGATTCAGGTACCGCCAATCTGATCATTGAAGGTGCTACTCGAGAACTGATTAACACCTTTAATGTAGTTGGAAAAATTGAAGGGACTGATCCTGTTTTAAAAAACCAACATCTAGTCATGTGCGCACATTATGACCACGTCGGTGTGCAGGTAACAGAAGAAGGTCAGGATTCTATTTACAATGGCACTCGTGATAATGGCATCGGCACAACCGGTTTGATTAATGCTGCTCATTATTTTGGTAAATATCCGCCCAAACGTTCGGTTATTATCATTGCCCTAACGGGTGAGGAAAAAGGACTATTGGGAAGCCGCTACTATGCCGACAACCCTAAAATACCGTTAGAAGAAACGGTTTTTGCTTTCAATATCGATAATTCCGGCTATACCACTACGGATGTACTGACTTTGCTGGACACCGCACGGACCAATATAGATCCGCTGATTTACCAAGCAGCTTCAGAATTTGATCTTGGGGTGATCGGAGATAGACTACCAAGTCAGAATTACTATGAGCGATCAGATCAAGTTAGTTTTGCCCAAAAGGGAGTACCTGCCGTCAACTTCAAAATGTCCATGACCGCTTTTGATGAGCGCATTTCCGATTTCTACCATCAGCCCTCGGATGAGATTAAAAACGTAGACCTCGATTATATTTATAAATATTGGCGGGCTTATATTCGCTCCGCAGAGTTGGTCGGGAACTGGGAAAAGACGCCTTACTGGATGCCCGGTGATAAGTTCGAGCCCATGGGCGACGCGCTTTATAAAAAGTAAGCTACTAGTTTAAATTATTAACCGCGCCTCTGATAGCCAAAATTTGAAAACTTCAGCTATCAGAGGCCATCATTCTAACTTCAACTAATCAAATAAAATTTAGCCATCCCTTAAAATTCTAATATTTGGATTATGCATATAAAAATAATAATGAAAAAAAACTTATTCCTTCTAATTGCAGGACTGCTATTAATGCTACCAAGCTTAAAAGCCCAACAATTTGAAGAAGGCTTATTCGAAAACCTAAACTACCGGTTTATTGGCCCCGATGGGAATAGAGCAATTGCCATTGCTGGTGTCCCTGGCGATCCGCAAATCAACTACATCGGAGCAGCCTCCGGTGGCCTTTGGAAAACAACCAATGGCGGCTTACGCTGGCAGCCAATCTTTGATGATCAGTCCGCTTCTTCCGTTAGTGCATTGGCTTTAGCTCCAACGGATCCCAATCAAGTTTGGGTGGGTACCGGAGAGACTTTTGTGATCCGCCCAGCCCACGCGATGGGTGATGGCATTTATAAATCTAATGACGCTGGAAAAACTTGGACCAACATGGGACTAGAGACCACCGGCCGAATTGGTAAGATTGTCATCCATCCAGAAAACCCAGACATTGTTTATGTAGCTGCACTGGGTCATACTTACGGCCCTCAACAAGATAAAGGCGTCTACCGCACTAAAGATGGTGGCAAAAACTGGGAAAAGGTCCTGTTTGTAGACGAAGGCACCGGTGCTGCAGACATTACCATCAATCCTCAAAATCCAGATATTCTTTACGCTGGCATGTGGTCTGTAAACATCAATACTTGGGGATTGAACTCAGGTGGCCCTGGTGGTGGTATTTATCGTTCTATGGACGGTGGCGACTCTTGGCAGCCAATGACTAAGAATGGTCTACCAGGCGGAACAGCCAGACCTGTAGGAAAAAATGCCGTAGCACTCTGTTACAGCCAGCCTAATGTGGTCTATGCCCTTTTTGAAATTGATAGTCCAGCCCTTTATCGCTCTGAGGATAATGGCGAAACTTGGGAATTGATGTCTCGTAACCATACGATGGCAGAAAGAGCACCTTACTACACGCGGATTGGAGTAGCACCAGATAATCCAGATGAATTATACTTTCTGGGCGTACGCTTTTCAAAATCTATTGATGCTGGAAAAACCCTAGTTAAACGTCCACCAAGATTGGGTGGCGATACGCACGACATCTGGATTGACCCAACCGATGCGGGTCGGATTATGGTGGCGCATGATGGTTGTGCAAGCATTACCCTAGACCGTGGTAAAACCAGCGAAAATGTAAAACTACCAATTGCTCAAATGTACCACGTGGCCGTTGATGACCAAATCCCTTACAACGTCTACGGGAACCGTCAAGACGGGTATTCCTATCGCGGTCCCAGCAATAGCCAAATGGGTGGCATTCCTTTAGAATCCTGGAGACGAGTAGGTGGTTGTGAATGTGGATTTGCACAACCAGATCCTTTTGACAACAACATCGTTTGGTCTGGTTGTTATGATGGTGGTCTAGAGCGCTTTGATCTGCGCACAGGCTATGCACGTGATGTACGTGTTTGGCCAGAAGCGGCCTACGGATGGAAACCAGCAGACCTCAAATACCGTTGGCACTGGAACTTCCCGATGAGCTTTTCGACGCATGTACCGCATCGCGTTTATGTAGGAAGTCAGTACGTACACAAATCAGATGATGGTGGTCAGAGTTGGCAGATTATCAGTCCAGATTTGACTTTGAATTTAAAATCTCACCAGCAAAATTCTGGTGGAGTCGCAACGGATAACCTGATGACTTATGATGGCTCCGTTTTATTTGCCATCGAAGAATCTCCGGTAGAGCCTGGATTGATTTGGGTAGGTAGTAACGACGGTCAAGTATCTATCACCAGAGACTACGGTCAAAACTGGGAGAATATCACTAAAAACTTCTCCGATATGCCAGAATGGGGAACCATCTCTAGTATCGAACCTTCTAAATACGATGCAGGTACTGCCTATTTGACTTTGGATATGCACCAGATGGGCGACTTTAAGCCTTACATCTATATGACTTCTGATTATGGAAAAAGTTGGAAGAAAATCAGTGATGGCATTCCTGCTAGTGTCCACAGTTTTGTACACGTCGTAAAGGAAGATCCTAAATTACCAGGCTTGCTTTTCGCAGGTACGGATAATAGTGTTTACGTTTCACCAGACAATGGTCAGCAGTGGATTTCCTTACGGAACAACCTACCACCAGCTCCTATTTATTGGTTAGAAATTCAGGATCATTTTGATGATTTAGTTGTAGCTACTTATGGCCGTGGATTTTACATCCTGGACAATATCAGTCCGATCCGAGAGGCTGCGCAAATGAAAAATAAGCAAGGAGATCATTTATACAGTATGCGCCCGACTTATCGATTCAACACCAAAGAAGGCATTCATACCGCGGGTCAGGATTTAGCGCGAGGACGAAATCCAGCCTACGGTGCAGAGTTAGATTTCTATCTGGAGGATTCCCTGCAAGCTCCACAATTTGTCATTCAAGACATGGATGGCAACATCGTGCGGAAGATGCAAGGTAAAAAGCAAGATGGCCTAAACCGGATGAATTGGGATTTGCGCTACGCACGCCCCGTACAACCCAAATTAAGAACCGTACCCGAAGGTAAACCTTGGGTGAAAGATGAGTTCAATGAAGAAGGTTGGCGCGTATTATATTCTTGGGATCTGGACCTCAATGCAGGTAATAAAATAGGACCTAAAGTCACCCCAGGAATCTATAAAGTAACCATGAAAGTCGGAAGTCAAGAGCAGAGTCAATTCGTAGAAGTCCGCAAAGACCCCAAATCAACGGGTACGATTGAGAGCATCCGCCAACAAACTAAGGTGTCTCTGAAACTCTATAATGCGATCAATCAGACGGTCAATATGATCAATGAATCTGAGCTTATCCGGGCGGAGCTTCAAGCAAAAATGGCCAGTCTCAAGCCTAAAGCACGGGCTGATGCGAAGGCATTACACGATGCATTAACGGAGGTTGCTTCTCAACTTTATGACATCAACCTAACGGGGGCGCGAGAAGATTCTTTCCGTAATCCAATGAAACTCTATGGCCGCTTAAGTGCCTTAGCAAGTGATTTGAACAGCAGTGGAATTGACTTCCCTCCAACGGATCAGCAAGTGGCTGTCTACGATGTCCTAAAAGAGCGTTTGGACAAAGCACAAGCCAGTTATGACCAGCAAATGGCGCAATTGGCCCAACTGAATGCTAAGCATAAACTAGCAATTGGAGCGAAGGAAGTGAAGCCGTAAGTGGTGATCTTCAAAGATTGAAGTTTGAAGATTAAGATTAAGATTATTTAAAGAATTGCCCTGTACTTTTCACTTGAAAGATACAGGGCAATCTTATTAATGTATTTCTACGGGATTAATCACCACCAAAAAAGAGTCCAAAACCTAGGTTCATTGTTTGTTTCTTTATACAATATTTCAACGAATATCCGCCCGAAACTCACACTCCGTAGAGCGCTCCGTCTCATCGATTGACTTGACTTTCCAGCAGCGGCCGTAGACCGAACAGTAGCAGTATTTGATATCATACAGCTTATTGATTTCATTGACAATCTGATTAAGAGAAGAAGTGTCGCCGGGAGGCAGGGTCAACTGTTCGGTGATTACCGTGTGTACTTCACCGGGAGCAAGTACGGCCTTGTCAAAGGAGGACATCTGAACTTGGGTGACTTTCAAGTTGGGATACCGCTCCCTGATGACTAGATACAGTTCACCGTGGCTGATGGTTTCTCCATCAAAAAAAAAGGTAACATCTTCTCCCACAATAGCTGGGCCAACACCTTTATTGGTGATTTGAAGTTTGAAGGTGGCAATGGAATCATCTTTAAAGATATTGTCCAAGTTATTCTCTAAGTAAGGCCAAACGGAAGCTTCTTGTTGACTAGCCATCAATGCTTGTTGCTCTGCGAGAATTCCCGTTTCTCTCATGGAAATGAAGATGGAAATGGAACTGATAAAAACCGCCACTAGCGCGATGGCTACTGGCGGATCCCATGATCTATTTCTTGTTTTTTTTGCTTTGGGCATTTTCTTTGTGTTATTTGGGTCACCACTCAAGCACTTAAGCTCACTAAGAAACACTAAGCCTCTGAGTGTCCCTTAGTGAGCTTTAGTGCCTAAGTGGTAAACTATTTCCAACACCGCTACGCTGCCTTATATTATTTATTTTACCACCAATACCTTACGATTCACTGGATACAGCCACTCTATCCCGCGGGTAGTCACTACCGCATCGTCTTCTAATGGAATTCGCAATTTCTTGCCACCCCATTCTGGGATTTTGGTATAAGCGAACAGCTCAATAGATAATAAATTACTCGGTTGGATGACATAATCGAAGCGGACCGGATTAAAGGTAGCAATAGAAGGTCCGATCCCGTGTCCCCAATTCCCCACAGAATGACAACCGATAATTATATCCGTGACATCCCTTTCACTTGGTTTGTTGAAGCCAACCATTTGAGCGAAACCCGCTTTTTCCAAGGCCGCATAAATATTATCCGAATTTTGACTAGCTGTGATTCCAGGCTTGATGGTATTGGTAATCACTTCTCTGGCTTTAAGTCCCTGTTCGTAGGCGTTTCGGATACTGGCCGGCACTTCTGTCTCGCCTTCTTTCAGTACGTAGGCTACCCTTTTCATATCCGTATAAAAATTCATTAAGCCTACCCCCCAGTCGAGCATGAGGACATCTCCTCGTTGGATGATCCGGTCTGAAGAGGTGGCTTCGATACCATCTGGTCCGGTAATATAAACTGAAGGCATACCGAAGGAGCTCCCTAAGTTA
>CAXIDD010000337.1:0-6059 GCA_964021975.1 uncultured Saprospirales bacterium
ACTTTTGTAAAACGGCTAATATGGATGCTACCATCTCCATGCGTACGCGGCATATTGGGGTTGATTTCTGCAATGAGATATCTAGCACTTTGTGCTGCAGCCAAGGAGGTTTCTACCGATATACCCAAAGTACAATAGCCATGCGCATCCGGAGGGGAGACTTGCAATAAAGCCACATCCAATTCCACAATGCCTTTTCTAAACAGGCGAGGAACATCACTAAAAAAGATTGGCACAAAATCAGCTCGGCCTTCAGAAACAGCCTGACGCGTATTACCACCTATAAAGAGATTCTTCACCCGGAAGCTGTCCTTTAATGAGGGATCCGTATAAGGTGCAGCCCCTTCGGTATGCATCTGATAGATTTTTACATTTTTGAGTTCACTACCTCTTTCAGCGAGTGCCTTGACCAAGGTTTTTGGTGCAGCACTTGCGGTGTGGACAAAAATGGTGGTATTCGATTTGATAATGGAAACTGCTTCGGCGGCTGAGACCGCCTGGTAGTTGTTGTTGAGGTTCATGTTAAAGTAGTTCTTTGGTTTTTACTATAGAAGTTATGTAAATATAACTTCATTCTGTGCCACAAAGATTAGTTTTGTATCGCTTAATTTCTGTAATAATTATCAGTACTTGGAAGAGAATATAGTGATAATTATCATGCAGGAGAGTCCAATAAACTGTAATTTTAAATTATCATCCTTAAACCGTCAATTTCACTTGGATTTACCTAATCAACATAGCCTATTCTTCTACTTGCTTTTACTGGTCATGATTATTGCCCAGTTACAGGCCATGCTGATTGGTTTTTTGTTTTTCTTTAAACGGTCTGGTGATCGACGTTCGAATGCTTTTTTTGGTAGCTTGCTGATTCTTTTCTCTTTTACTCTACTCCACTATATTTTAATTTATACCGGTATCTACGAGGCGGTACAGGAGATTCAATTCATACCGATTTATTTTACCTTGAGTCTACCCGTTTTTCTTTTTTATCACATCAAATTGATGTTGTTCCCAACTTACAAGTTGCGCTGGACGGATGCCAAACACTTCATTTTACCTGCAGGACAAGTATTGTATTTTTTAATCACTTATTTTTCTAATGAAGGTTTCCAAGGGAACTTTGGGCGAAAAGACGGTAGCTTATTTTATGGTGCCTTAGAACAATTCCTGTATTTACTGACCTTCTTTGCTTATCTCTATTTTTCTTACCGATATATTTTAGTTAAAAAGCGGGTCATCCGGCACCCACTGGACGCCAAGAAAGTTTGGTATACCGAAAAGCTAGTCCAAGTCTTTTTCTTCCTCTTTTGCCTACACGCAGGTTTCATGCTGGTCGACTATTTTGTTTATGCCTTTTGGCAAATCGACCTAAGGGCCAACCGCGTCTTCGCAGCCTTGGGCATGCTTTCTTTTGTTGCTTTATTGATGTGTTTGGGTACCTATGGCTTCCAGGTCTTAATTTGGGGGAGGAAGTTGTTGAACCAGGATTTGAGAAAGCACTACTAATTTTTCAGCATAGTCCTTTTATTCTCCGCCCCTATTTTCCAGGTAATTGAGTCTTTATCGAATTCCCAAATATAGCTTGCTAGGGCAGATTTATCTTCAAATCGAAATGCAGAATTGAATCTTTGCCTTGTAAAATTAATATACCTATCTGCTTAGGGGATTTTAGCCGTATTATAGATAACCACAACTATTCTAGTCCAATAGAATTTAGCCTTAAACCAAGTAGCCCAATCCTGTCGGGCAAGATTGGGCTACTAAGCAATACAATAAAGAAAGAAGCTACTGCTTACTTTTCTTCTTATAATCTCCTTTTTTCCAGGAATCAAAGAATTTCTTCCAGGCTACGGCATTAAAGATATTCATTGGAGGCATTTGACCATTGTAGTAATAGTCATTGGCTTGTTGTCTTAGGTAGTAATCGGCATTTTCGTTGCCATCTACGGTAACGGCAGGACGCAGACGCTCCATATTTTCAGCAGATAAATTCTGGTTGGCAATATCCTGTAACTCTGGTGTGACATCCATGGCTAAGAACTCTAAACGGAAATGATCTTTACTTGGCCAGGGGAAGACCACTGTTTCCGGAAGATTGAAAGTATCCTGGGACATCAGTTGTACAATCGAATACCGATCATCCTCTAATTCCATGGGTATCTCATACTCGACGGTTTTATAACCGATCGCTGAAAAAGAGACGACATCCCCTTTTTGTACCACAATGGTAAAGAAACCTTTCAAATCTGAATAGGTACCTCTATTGCGCTGCTCTACTACAACGTTGGCATACGGTACTGGAATCAACTGATCCGTGGCGCCATCTAAAATGAGGCCAGAAAACTGGACTAAGTCCTTATTTTTATCTTTTTTCTGGGCGGATAAAGTGCCTGTGATACAAACACTTAAAATCATCAAAAGCCAGATGCGACTAATCTTCATATTTATCTATTTCTAATTCAACAGAAATCCTTTTGTCTAAAAAGCTACCTATAAAGGTAAGCTATATACAAGAAAGACTTAAACTATCACCGAAAGGTTCGTCAATAGTCTGGTAAAATTAGATATTTTTCAGCAACCTAGCTAATCTTTATGATTCTCTTATGATTTTTCTAGTGCAATGTCCAGTACCTCTTCCATCTGCTCTACGTAATGAAAGGTCAGTCCTTTGATGTAATTGGGATCAATGTCTTCTACGTGTTTGCGATTGACCTCACACAGAATCAATTGGGTCATCCCTGCACGTTTAGCAGCCAGCATTTTTTCTTTGATCCCACCAACAGGAAGCACCTTACCACGCAACGTAATTTCACCTGTCATGGCTAGACGCGGTTTGATTTTCTTTTTGGTAAAGGCAGAAGTTAAAGCTGTCAACATGGTGATCCCCGCTGAGGGGCCATCTTTTGGAATAGCACCTTGTGGAATATGTAAATGAATATCCGTATTTTTCAATTGCTCCTGCTTGATACCCAGTGTTTGGGCGTTGGCTTTTAAGAAACTTAGTGCAGTAGACGCAGATTCTTTCATTACATCTCCCAGGTTTCCAGTTAAGGTCAATTTGCCAGAGCCTGGACTAAGGCTGGTTTCTACAAATAGGATTTCACCTCCTACTTGAGTCCATGCTAAACCGACTGCAACGCCAGCTCTATCAATTTTTTGATAAGCATCTTTTGAGAAACTGGTAGGCCCAAGAATGGCCCCAATCTCACTTTCCTCTATATTGATGTTATAACTTTCCTCCAAGGCAACTTTCTTAGCAACGTGACGCATCACCGCAGCAATTTGCCGGTTCAAGGAACGTACCCCAGACTCCCGCGTATATTCTCGGACGATCTTTTTAAGCACTTTGCTCCTTAACTGGACTTGGTCTTTTTTAAGGCCATGCTCTTCTAACTGCCTTTTGATCAGGTGGCGCTTGGCAATTTCTACTTTTTCTTCTAGTGAATACCCACCAATCTCAATAATTTCCATCCGGTCTAATAAGGCAGGCTGGATGGTATTTAAAGCATTTGCGGTAGCAATAAAGAGTACTTTAGATAGGTCATACTCTTGCTCTAAATAATTATCATAAAAGTTGGTGTTTTGCTCTGGATCCAGCACTTCTAAAAGTGCGGAAGAAGGATCTCCTCGGAAATCACGGCCTACTTTATCAATTTCATCTAAGATAAATACCGGGTTAGAAGAACCTGATTTTTTTAGTGATTGTAAAATCCGCCCCGCCATAGCTCCGATGTACGTACGTCGATGCCCTCTAATTTCAGATTCATCGTGTAGTCCACCCAAAGACATGCGAATAAAGTTGCGGTCAATTGCCCGAGCAATCGACTTCCCTAAGGAGGTCTTACCTACCCCCGGAGGGCCAACTAGACAAAGAATAGGGGCCTTCATATTGCCTTTCAACTTCAAAACCGCTAAGTGCTCCAAGATCCGATCTTTGACTTTCTCTAGGCCAAAGTGATCTTGATCCAACACTTTTTTAACCTTATTCAGGTTAAAATTATCGGTGGTATAGGTATCCCAAGGTAAGTCCAAAAAGAACTCCATGTAGTTAAGCATAATAGAGTATTCTGCTACCTGAGGGTTCATGCGTTTCAAACGGGCCATTTCTTTTTCGAAATGAGCGCCTATTGATTCTGGCCATTTTTTTTCTTTGGCTCTTTCCTGTAGTTTTTGCAGGGCTTCCTGCTGTGGATTCTGACCCAGCTCTTCTTGAATCATCTTCATTTGTTGACTCAAGAAATAATCTCGCTGTTGTTTTTCGAGATCTACCCGGACTTTATTTTCAATTTTATCTCGAAGTTCTAGGATTTGCAGCTGGTTGTTCATTTCGACCAAAATAGCATTGGCCTTTTCTACCAGATCATTGATTTCTAGAATCCCTTGCTTGCCTTCTATTTTTTCACCCAAATTAGAAGCGATAAAATTGAGTAAGAAGCCAGGGTCTTTTATCCCTTCAAGCATTACGGCTGCTTCGGAAGGAATATTAGGAGACAACTCTATGATTTTTTTAGCTAAATCTAGAATAGTAGCTGTCTGAGCTTGAAATTCTAATGAATCTTCATTTTTTGGAGCCGGTACTAAGGAGATTTTTCCTTCTAAAAAAGTAGGATTGTCAAGTAAAACCTCTAGCTTAAAACGCTGAGCTCCTCTTAAGACAGCGGTAGTTGTACCATCAGGCATCTTCAAAAACTTGATGATCCGTGCTACGGTACCAATTCGGAACAGATCTTCTTCCTTAGGATCTTCAATTTCTACATCCTTTTGAGACAACACCCCAACCATTCTTTCGCCTTCATAAGCTTTCTGAATGGCCTTGATGGATTTGTCTCTTCCGACGGTAATAGGAATAACAATTCCTGGATATAAAACCGTATTCTTTAGCGCCAATAGCGGAAGTGTGTCTGGCAAAGCTTTGCCTTCTTTCCCTTCTAAATCATCTTCAATAGAAATCAAAGGAAAGACTTCTTCGGTATCTTCAAACGGCGGATTTGCTAGCAATTGTTTAAACATAGATATATAGAGTCGCTGTGTAGTATAATAGGATACAATAGTCATTTTGACAGTTTTTCAACCCCAAAATGACTTTATCAGTTGTCTTGGTATAAGACAATGATCGTGCCAGCCTACTAAAGGGTAAGAAGCAGACTTTTTTCAGACAAAAAGTCAGTTAACTAGAAAGAAAAAACTTGTCTTTAAGACGCTAAGGCAGAAGCCTCCGGTTCTTCATCAGCCTCATCCTTCTCAATCCGCAGGTTTTCAATAATAAAGCCTTGCCGTGCAGGTGTATTTTTACCCATGTAATAACTTAAGACATCATCAATATTGGTGTCTTCATTCAAAACAACGGGCTCTAAACGAATATCGTCACCAATAAAGGCCGAAAATTCATCTGGTGAAATCTCTCCTAATCCTTTGAAACGGGTAATTTCAGTTTTCCCCCGAAGTTGCTTAATAGCCGCCTGTTTTTCTTGTTCAGAATAGCAGTAAAATTTCTTTTGTTTGTCTCGTACCCGAAACAATGGCGTTTCCAAGATATACAAATGTCCTTGGCGGACTAAATCTGGAAAAAACTGCAAAAAGAAAGTGAGTAATAACAATCGAATGTGCATCCCATCTACATCTGCGTCCGTAGCAATAACAACTCTGCCATAGCGCAAATCATCCAGGCCATCTTCTATATTTAGTGCATGTTGTAGTAAGTTGAACTCTTCGTTCTCATAGACCACTTTCTTGGTAAGACTAAAACAGTTAAGCGGCTTACCACGCAGACTGAAAACGGCTTGTGTGTTGACATCCCGCGCTTTGGTGATCGATCCACTAGCAGAATCTCCTTCCGTGATAAATAGTGTCGTTGCATTTCTGACATCTTCATCTACTTTGCGGGAACTGTCTCCAAGGTGATAACGACAATCTCGTAATTTCTTGTTGTGCAGATTGGCTTTCTTGGCACGCTTATTGGCCAATGTTTTGATCCCTGCAATCTCCTTGCGCTCGCGCTCGGATTGCATGATGCGCTTTTCTAAGGATTTAGCAATTTCTGCATTTTTATGCAAAAAGTT
>CAXIDD010000338.1:0-6045 GCA_964021975.1 uncultured Saprospirales bacterium
AATGGTACCGAAGGCCTCGCCAACTACCAAATCCATATCTCCGTCTCCATCTAAGTCTCCAAAATTAGGTGTGAATCTATAACTAGTAGGATTAAATTGCGCCATATTAAGGTAGTCTTTATCAATCAACTCGAAGGCAGGTGCTGTAGGAGAACCAATATTTTCGAACAAATACAGGCTACTTTTTATTTTGCCTTCCTCTTGATGTACGGTTTCATTACCCACTACTAAATCCACCAAACCATCCGCATTATAATCTACAAAAGTTGGGAAAGCATTGGTGCCAATATCTAACATTTCGCCCACTAGAAAGTCTTCTTGTTGAAAATCAAATACAACTTTGTCTGTTCGGTTGCCCTCATAATACCAAAGTACCTGTTGATCTTCGGCACTTAATAAGGAGTTGGTAGAGCCGATAATATCTTTTTCTCCATCCTGATTGATATCCAAGTAAAAACTAATTGGGAAAGTAGGTAAATCAACTGGCTTATCTGCTGAAGGAAATTGCCTGTCTTGTTCATTCATCCAGGCCTGTTGGCAATCTCCTCCATTACTGAGGTAGTTAAGGTTGTTGAAAGAACGATCCCCTAATACCAAATCCATATCATTATCTTGATCTGGGTCAAAGAGCATCAAAGTACTTCCAGTATGCCGAAAATTGACGGCCAAGGCACCACTTTCTGGGATAAAGCAAGCACCAGCCCGCTCTGCCAGATCAACTTGAGTAGAGGCACCACTTTCATAAAATCCACCCCAACAACCATCTGCTAATTCGAAAATTAGGCTATCTAATCCAAAACCACGCTCAAAAGATACATTCTTATAAAACTCTGCATAACCACCTGAACTATTAAATGAAACAACATCCATATCTCCATCGCAATCTATGTCTTCAATACCAGGGTAATCAATTGTACTGACATAGACCTGAAGATCATTACCTCTAGAAGATTTAAAAGAGGCGATATTAAAGGAGAAACTGAACTGATACCGTTCAAAGCTAAGCTGCCCTTCGGTCATAATACCTCGATAAGCAATCAATCCATCAATACCTGGAACATCTGAGTAGCAAAAAATATCTTGAATACCATCTTTATTATAATCACGGAGCATCATCCAATTGGTTACCTCTGGGAAGATATGCAGGTATTCAGGAGCAGGACGGTATTGACTACTTCCTGCCACACCTTCGTGTAGGTAGGTCATCTGTGTCTCACCGGCACGATCAAAAATATGTAAATCATCAAATCCATCCCCATTGAGGTCAATGGCCGAAAGCTGAGGGCAGTTCATACCGCCCATCCAAGGCATAGCCAAGGTTTTTTGATCCATTATTAATGGAACTTCCAAATTCGGAAAACTTTGAGCTACACTTGTTCTTTGAAAAGTAAGCAAGCAGTTGGCTAATGTAATCGTGAAAAATAAAATCTTTGTTTTGCTCATGGTATAACTTAATATGGTAGTACGAACTTAAAAGTAATTTGTGGAATTTCTTGTTTGCTAGTTTACAGAACCATCATTTTAATCTGAACGAAAAGCATCTTTACTTCAATAGGTAATAAAGATAAAGCTCAAGCTAAAGACGTTTTTATACAGATGGATACATCAGATTTTTAAATGAGACTCTAAGGAAAACTAATTTTAATCTTATCATATTATAAACAATTATAATGCCAAATACTTAGGACCGTTAATTAAGACTGTTTGTATACTTACAATCCACAGAGTATTAAGAAAATGTTAGAACGAAAACGAACCGCGTATTATTTAGAGAATTAATGTAATTTCACCGCCGTAAGAAAATCATTATAAATACATTTTATTGAAACCATGAGAAAGATTTTACAATTGTCACTTCTAGGCGCATTTTTATTTATGCTAGGTTCTACCGGACTTTCTGCCCAACAAATTGCATTCGTAGACAGCGAAAAGTTATTAGCAGAATTACCGGCTAGAAAAATTATGATGACAGAACTAGAGAATTATCGTACAGAGCTAGAGAAAGAACTAGAGGTAAGTGATACAGAGTTCAAAACATACGTAGCAGATGTTATGAACAAGATAAACGGTGGAGAGCTTTCTCCAAAACAGCAAACAGAAGCAGAGGCAGAGATTCAAACGAAACAGCAGAACATGAAAGAATTGACTGCTCAAGCGGAATTTAAACTTGCTCAAAAAGAGCAAGAGCTTTCCAAACCAATTATCGATAAATTCAATGCTGCTTTAAAGGCAGTAGCTGAAGAAAAAGGTTACGCTTACATTGTTGACAAAAAGATGTTCCTTTATATGGGGGGTGGTATAGATGCTACTGAAGATATTAAGGCGAAGATGTAGTCACCTCATCTTTAAATAAAAATAGGGCAGTACTGGTTCAGTATTGCCCTATTTTTATTAGGTCATGCAACGACTATAGATATTTTATACCTCTGATTAATCTTTTCCAATGACTGGTGAAAAAAGCCTTCAAAAAATGCTACAAGGATTAAATCCTAAGTTAGATTCAGAAGTTTATGTATTTGCGACTACCCAAAATCCCAATTTAATCCCCCTTGAAAATACTTTTGCCTTAATTCAGGAAATGGAAGGTTATACCTTGATTTTAAAACGAAATTTAGCCGATCAGTTTAAGCTTAGGTACCATTTTTTAGCTGCAAAAATTACGATCCAGGTACATTCGGCTCTCGAAGCGGTAGGGTTGACAGCTGCCTTATCTACTCAGCTTGCTAATCATAGTATAAGTTGTAATGTAATTGCCGGTTTCTACCATGATCATCTTTTTGTGGATTATGAGCATGGACCCAAAGCAGTGGAAGTACTGCTGAGTTTACGAAGACAAGCCTAAAATCTATCCTGCAGTTTCTAATATCCCCAAACCTGAATTTTCTTTAACAGCTTCAATAGCTTCAGATTTAAGGTTGGATTAATATTAAAGAATTGATCATTAATCATCACCCAATCTTTTTCCTGCTTTAGATTATGGATGGATTGATAGTTGACATTTTTTCCTTTTTGAAAAGGAGCTCGCCAATAGAGGCTTCTATCCGTCATTGCAAATCCTTCTTTTCCATTGCCTAAAGGACTACTATCACAGATAAAAAAGATTTTTTCATCTTTAGCAGGATACAAGTATGCTTTTCCTGCATTTTTTAGGGGCTCCACAGGCATATTTAAGAAGTCACGGTAGATGCGCTCTTGTTCATTATCTAGATCTAAATAATCCTTTAAAAGCGTTTGTAAATCACTTTTGGAGTTATTGCTATACTGGTGTTTAAGGATGGTTTCAGGTAGGTCAATATCGGTCAGGTCTGGGCAAAAACGGATAATGAAGAAGTCCAGGATGTCTTCCATCATCAATTCTGCGGCTTGGTTGATTTGTCGGTAATCCGCTAAGCCCTGTTTCTTTTTAATATCAATATTATCTTGTAGTTCATCTGCTTTTCTGGAGATGGTATCTCTAAATCCAGATTCGTAGACTCTTTCGGAAAAGGCCTGAAAATGTTGTCCATGATGTTCATTTTGAATCCGACGTTTCAGTGCCAGAAAGAACTGCTCAGTGAATTGCTTATCAATGGCTTGGTCGATGTCAAAAAGGATCTTTTCAATAGGTGCTTCATTGATATCCAATTGTTTGGCACCACAATTTGGGCAAAAACGGGCTTGTAAAGGCATAGTAGACTGGCAGTTCGAACACAATTTCATATTTCAGCAGCTGTTTGACTTTGGTATTCCATAAAACTAAAAACAATTTTGAGATTTTATTATTGTAGAGTAAGTGCTTGGATAAAAATGGAACTTATATTTGTCTAGATAAGGAATCAAAAATACTGATAATTTATTTGAGTTTTTACTTAAGTACACATTTACAACAAGTTTAAAATTTGCTATACCTACAAAAGTAAGTGTTTTGCCTAAGCAAAAAAAGAAACAAGATTTGCCACAAAAGATTTGCCCAGTTTGCGAGCGTCCTTTTACCTGGCGTAAAAAATGGGAGCGAGTTTGGGACGAAGTGATTTATTGTAGTGATCGGTGTCGAAAAAATAAAAGTAAAAAATGAGTGCACAAAGAAAATTGCCCCACGAAGTATCTGACAATGACTATAGTGAATACGATTCTTTCGCTTTTCACCCCTATAATGTTTTATTGATTCTCTTATTGATTGGACTGAGTGTCCTTTTCCTTGCCTTAACGATCTCCTTTGTTTACACTAGGATCGAAAAAGGGGTGCCTCCATTACAGTTGCCTCCCATTTTCTTATTCAATACCATGATATTACTTGGGAGTAGTGCAACCATTATTTGGGCCAAAAAGTGCTACCTTAATGACAATACCAAACAGTATCAAAATGCCTTAATCGGCACCATCCTTCTTTCTGTCTTATTTATGGTTGCACAAATTATTGCCTGGAGAACCTTGTTTAGTCAGGATGTTTTTATAAATACAGATAACTCAGCAGGATACCTATACGTAATTTCGGGCTTGCACTTTGCGCACGTCGTTGGCGGACTACCTTTCTTAGGAATGTTTTTATACAAAGCCCGTAAACAGATGAAGGAGCCAGTAAGCGTTCTAGTTTATTTCTCTGACCCGGAAAAGCGACTCAAACTACGACTCCTGACCATTTATTGGCATTTCTTGGATGGCCTTTGGATATATTTAATTTTGTTTTTTTATGTCAATTATTGGCTGCAGTAGTTTTGGTGGTATATTTTTGTGTAGTTTACTACCACAATGTATTTTTGTAAATAAATTACTTAAAATCTAGTTCACTAATACGACTTGATGCAGCAAGAATTAGCCCATAATATAAATCTTAGTACGGAAGATCTCCAACGAATAGAAAAGTGGATGGGCAGAAAGCCAAGTCTAACCGAGCAAGTTTTCTTTGCTTATCAAAATAAGGAAAGTACCCAACTTAGGAAGGCTATATTTTTGCCTAATAAATATAAGAAAATAGTTGAATACAGAGGGCAGAGCTTATTGGATATTGATGAATCAAGTTTATGTTATATTCATGCTCGAGCTCATACCTCGACTAATACTTTGAAAGTGCCGCTACTATTGCGGATACTTACCGGGCTCAATTAGCATTAGGTTCCCGACCTTTAGCAAGCTGGCAAGCATTGGGTTTTGGTGATTTACAGCGATTTTCTACCCAGCAAACCATAAACAAGACACTCGGAGGCCTTAGTCAAGTCAATCATCAAATGGGCATTCCAAGTTTTGGTGGTACGCTTTCTTTTCATGATTCTTTTAATCAGAATGTAGTGGCCAATGTCTTTAGCATTGGAATTTTAGATAAAAAGTCTATTAAAGCAAAGCCGGTAATTCCTAAAAACGCTTCTATAATTTTGATTAGTCCCTTTTCCGTTGAGGAAACGGGTTGGCCTAAAAATACTTTTTTGCCAAATCCCTTGGCTGAAAAACAACTCATGGATGCCGTTTTAGAGATTCAGCAGCTTGCGGAATTTACCTCTATGTATACCTTGACAGATGGAGGTCTGGCGGGGGCCTTGGTTCATTGTTGCCAAGAGCATAATACCGGCGTCGAACTGGATCTAGGGCACTTTGAAAACGAATCCACTTATGCCGATGGTTTACAAGCTCAGTTTCCGGCTAGTATGCTTATGGTCATTGATGAACAAATTCGAGCAAGGATAGCAGCTATCGCTAATAAACAAGAACTTTATTTATTGGACTTAGGAAGTGTTCAAGAGGACTCCACAATAAGTATTGCCTTCAATGATGAGTTCATCTCTACTGTGAAATTAGCAGATTTGGCTAAGTTTAAACCTCAATTAGCTTGGATAGAAGACACCAAAAAGCCTGGGAATAGAGACCGGAAACCACGGTTTAATTTTAAAAAATCGGCATCTTCAAAAAGTTTTGCCAAAACGGCGAAACGCATTTTAAAAGACCCAAATACTTTTGATCAACAATGGTTGAAAAACCAACTAGATGCTACGGTACAGATGAATAATTTAGGACTCAATAGTCCTAGTGCTGCTAGCTTAATTCGGGTCAAAGGTTCAGAGAAAGTGTTGGCCT
>CAXIDD010000339.1:0-6045 GCA_964021975.1 uncultured Saprospirales bacterium
TTATGGATTTACCGTGGTTTACCGATATACAAAGGATCCCGTTTTTCTTGCAAAAGCTGAGGAAATTGCGGACTATATTTTCAATCATCCAAATCTTCCTGAAGATTTGATTCCTTATTGGGATTATGATGCACCAAATATTCCTGATGAGCCCAGAGATGTATCCGCTGCAACAGTGACCGCTAGTGGCTTGATTGAACTCAGTCAATACAATCCTGAAAAAGCCGCAACTTATTTAGCTTGGGCAGATCAAATTTTATTGAGCCTAGAGAAAGATACCTATCAAACTACCGCAGTTCCTTTCTTTTTAAAACACAGTGTAGGAAGTGTACCAGGAGGCTCCGAAGTTGATGTTCCCATTATTTATGCTGATTACTACTATATTGAGGCTTTAAAAAGAAGATTAGCTTCTTTATAACACTTTGAAAACAGCTTGAATTTAAGTCTATTTAGGTTTGCCCTATCCTTTAATTATTACAACAGTTTGGCCATTTTAAATTGTGATTGTGAAAAAAATATTATTATTCTTTTTTTTAATAAGTTATTTGGGTACAAGTAATGCCCAAACCTCCTCTAGTGTTAATTGGAATAGTGACTGGACCTATTTTGAAAACAATACTTCAGACTGGGAAGATGTATCGCAGCTCCAAGATGGCCAAGCCATTAATCTTCCACACAGCTGGAATCAATGGGACGCCTTAGATATCACGCCTGGATACCGTAGAGATGCCAGTTGGTATGTTAAACAATTGGACTTGAAAATTCAAAAAAAACAACGTTACTTCCTTTACTTTGAAGGAGCCAATAAAGTAGCTGAAGTTTATGTAAATGGCCAATTAGCCGGCAGTCATGTTGGTGGTTATGTAGGTTTTGAAATAGAATTAACGCCTTTTTTAAAGAAAAAGAAAAATCAAATAGCCGTTCGGGTAGACAATGGTTATAACCCCAATATCATTCCCTCTGAAAAAGCAGACTTTTTTATTTACGGAGGCCTGACTAGGGATGTCTTCCTTGAAACGCGTCCCAATTCCTTCATCGATAAAATACAGGTAAGTACCCCTCAGGTAAGTAAAACCCAAGCACAAACAAGTGTTTCTATTACTTTAAACCAAAAAAATCAAGAATCGGTAAGTTACTATGTCGAATTAGTTGACCCACAAGGAAAAGTTGTACAAAAAACTGCGTCCGAAGTAATTACAACTACTCCTGTAAGTTTCGATCTGGATCAAGTTGATGCCCCTCAATTGTGGTCTCCAGCATCTCCAAACCTATATCAAGTCAAAATAAGTTTAACCCAGAATGATCAAGTTATCCATCAAAAACAAGTGACTTTTGGCTATCGGTGGTACCGTTTTGATCCAAATGGTGCCTTTTACTTAAATGGAGAACGCCTTAAGATCCGTGGTACTCATCGCCACGAAGAACATGCTGGTTATGGCGCTGCCATGCCTAACAGCTTACATCGAAAAGACATTGAACAAATTAAGGAAATGGGCGCAAACTTCTTACGCTTGGCTCATTATCCACAAGATCCTGAAGTTTATCAAGCTTGTAATGAATTGGGTATCATTGTCTGGGATGAATTGCCCTGGTGTAGAGGAGGAATCGGAGATGAAGCCTGGCAAGCCAATACCATGCGGCTCTTAAAGGAACAAATTCAGCAAAACTATAATCATCCTTCCATCTGTTTTTGGTCTTTAGGTAATGAAATCTATTGGTTGCCTGATTTTGAAAATGGAGATGACCCGGATCGC
The DNA here is from genome assembly GCA_964021975.1 of uncultured Saprospirales bacterium. GTDB lineage: Bacteria > Bacteroidota > Bacteroidia > Chitinophagales > Saprospiraceae > DATFKA01. The sequence continues at coordinate 1,755 of CAXIDD010000339.1, forward strand.
ATGAATGCTTATCTGAAAAAGCTAAATCAAACTGCAAAAGAACTAGATCCAGGCCGGTTAACTGCCATCCGTAAGTATTATGCCGGAGCAGATTTAGTAGATGTCTTCTCCCCTTCTATTTGGTCCGGCTGGTATGCTGGTATCTATAGAAATTATGGAAACACGCTAGAAGAAAATCGAGATAAATATCCCCGTTTCTTACATATGGAATATGGCGGATCAAGCCACGTAGGACGTCATACTGAGCAACCATTAACCGACATACCAGGCCTGGATGAATCCAATTGGGCCGAAGTGGCCAATCAAGCCCAAATTGAAAGTATTGCTAAAAGCGGAGATTGGTCTGAAAACTATATAGTAGTCCTATTTGAATGGTAACCACACATCTCTGAAAATAAAGACTGGTTCGCAGGAAATGCTCAATGGGCTTTTAAAGATTTTGGCACACCGCTGAGACCGGAAAATGCCATTCCTTTTCTTAATCAAAAAGGCTTAATGGATAGAGCTGGGAAACCTAAAGATGCCTACTATGTTTTTAAGAGTTATTGGTCAGAGGAACCCTTTGTTTATATTGAATCCAAAACCTGGACCGAGCGCAGTGGTAAAGCTGGTGAAACGAGATTCCTAGATGTTTACAGCAACTGTTCAGAAGTAGAATTATGGCAAAACGGCCGTTCTCTTGGTAAGAAAAAAAGAAATCCAGAAAGTTTTCCTGCCATGGGTTTACGTTGGGAGGTGGCTTTTAAAACTGGCCAAAACACCCTTATTGCGAAAGGTACGACTAGTAATGGTCTGATTTTTAGAGACACCCTACAAGTACAATTTCATACAGAACCTTTTGGGAAACCTTTTAAAATAAATTTATCCTCAAAACCTATCGATCAAGACCATACTTTAATCACCGCCACTATGGTAGATAAAGATGGCCGTCGTGTATTGGATTATGAAAACAGAGTTTATTTCACCTGTGATGGCGATGGTGAATTACTGATTCATTATGGAACACCTACGCGAAGTCAAATTATAGAGTTTGCTAACGGGCAAGCTTCCATCGAATTAAAAACCAATGGTGGGCGCTCTGTTATTGAAGCCCGAAATCAAGATTTTAAAGGTAGTTATCTTATCATCAAGGAAAATTAAAAACTATGCGTTATCTTATTATTTTATTGACTTGTTTCTGTTTGAGTTGCCAAAATCAAACCAACACAACAGAGGAAGCTACTTCCTCTGATCCAACTCCTGCTCAAGCACAGGTAATTCTAAAAACCCAAACCATTCCTTTTGATATAGATCAAAAAGATGTCATCCAAACAGCCTATCAAAATCAGCAAAAAATAACTGTGCCTGATAATTTAGCCCCTCAAAACAAGTGGGTCATGTTTGAAGGCCCTGTACTTGAAAATGAACTCATCGCTTATCGGTTTTATATGGACAGCCGGCATAGATCAGACATCTATGGTAAAATAGTAGCAGACATGGTTATGGACACCGTTAGCTGGGATTATCATAACATCATGGATTGGGGATCAGATATCTTAAAAGTAGGTAATTCCTTAGGCATTGGAAGTCCAGCTGTTTATTACCAAGATTCTGTTTATGCCTTTTCCGAGCACGGTGCCAAAACCGTTGAGGTAATCAAAAATAATGGTCCGGAAGCCATGGTACGTTTTACCTTTAATGACCTAAAAATTGGAGCAGAAACATTGACTATTGTCCAAGATTGGTCTTTAAAAACAGGGTTTGCGCATTCTAGTGTTGCTTTAAGTATTACCAAAGGGCAATTACCCGAGGGGGCTCATTTTGCTACTGGTGTGGTACGTCACCTTGAACAGGCCAACTCTGGAGTCGAGGATGGTAATTTCTACTTGTACACCTGGGGAAAACAGTCTTTTCATGAGCAAGATATGGGCATGGGGATTCTAGCTTCTGAAGCGTTTGGGCCGGAAATTATCCCCGATGAATTAAGTCACTTAGTTGTATTTAAGAACGCTGACCAACAGGTAACCTATCAATTTATGGCTGCTTGGACCGAAGATATTATGAAAGTCAAAGATGCCAAAACTTTTCAGGAAAAACTGGTTACTTACACCGATTAGAACATTCTCAAGATTATCCTAAAAAACTAAAAATGCCTTTCCTAAAATCTAATAAGCATAGCGCTTTACTCTGCTTTCTATTCCTTTTCGGAAACTTTGTAATGCTTGCTCAAGTCCCACAGGTTATCCTAAAATTGGATGACCTGAAATACGAGCAGGGTTTGGTTCACCCCGGATGGATACAAGTCATCGATTTTTTAAAGGCAGAGCATACAACTGGCACGATTGGTCTAATTGGCAATTCCCTTGAAAAAGATCAAGCGGCTTATTTTGACTGGATCAAGGATCGCCATGACGAAGGCTTTGAAATTTGGCATCATGGATACTGCCATTGCCAGTGGGAGGAAGGAGAAAAAAAGATTCGAGAATATCGAGGTACTAGCTTCGAAGATCAAGTTGAGAGTCTACAAAAAACACAAAATTTGGCCCAAGAAAAGTTGGGTATCACGCTTCGTTCGTTTGGAGCACCCTATAATTCTACGGATCAAAATACGGTACAAGCGATGTATTCCATTCCAGACCTAAAGGTTTGGATGTATCGAAATACCAAAGGACCTAGTGCTCAATTGGATTTACGGAGAATATCGGCCGTAAATATTGAGTACCCCACTCATAATGCTGATTTCAAACAGTTTAAAAAGAATTATAAAAAGTATAAAGAGGAACCGCTCCTGGTTATTCAAGGCCATCCTAAATCTTGGGTGGAAGATCCTAAACGCTTTGACGATTTTAAAAAAATCGTACGTTATTTAAAAAAGCAGGGAACCGTTTTCACCACTCCTTATGCCTATTATTTAGAAAAAGAAAAATCAACCAAATCTGCTTATCCCAAGGAAGTCGAACCCGCTCTATATCGATTATCTGATTTAAAACAGGCCAGAACTAAATTTCAGCAAAATGATCCTATCTATTTAGATTTAGTGCAGAAATTAAGGACCAAAGCCGACACTCTCCTAGATCAAAAGTCGTTTTCAGTTGTCCATAAAAAACTCTTGCCCGCTAGTAAGAATAAGCACGATTACTACAGTATGGGGCCCTACTGGTGGCCTAACCCAGATACTGAAGATGGACTTCCCTACATCCGAAAGGATGGAAAGGTTAACCCAGAATCTAAAGATTATGACCGAGGGCAACTTGGCTCTTTGACCAACGCCGTCTTTACGCTAGGGCTCACCTATTTTTATACCCAAGAAGAAAAATATGCGGAAAAGGCTCACGAACTAACCCGTACCTGGTTCTTAGACCCTGCAACCAGGATGAATCCCCATCTCGAATATGGTCAGGCAATTCCTGGCATAACAGAAGGCAGAGGGATTGGTCTGATTGAAACGGGAAGTTTTATCAGAATCCTTGATGCGATCCACCTCATGAACGAATCCAATGCCATACCAGAAACTACTATCCAGGACCTACAATTATGGTTTGATACCTTCACGCACTGGATGTTGGGTAGTCCCAAAGGCTGGGACGAAAGACTGTGGCATAATAACCATGGCTCTTCCTTTGATAGTCAGGTTATAAGTTATTCTAAATTCATTGGAGCCGACTCTATCGCAGAATTGATCCTAGATTCGGTCATTATTAAGCGAATCAATAGACAGGTAATGCCTGATGGTAGTCAACCTTGGGAGCTCAGCCGAACTAAATCCATGAGTTACAGTCTGAAAAATTTAGACCATCTAATGGAAAATGCCATACTTGGGCTTCATTACAACAAAGATCTTTGGAATTATGAATCGCCCGATGGTCGTTCAATTACCAAGGCATTGCATTTTCTGATTCCATACATGATGGGCGAAAAAGAATGGACCTATACCCAATACAACGGAATTGAAGGTCAAATGAACCGCTTCAAAGAGCTGGTTTGGATTGCTAATCTATATCTAGAGGATGAATTAATTGAACAGACCTTCAAGGCTTTATTTACGGATGAACAAGCTGCGGATAATTTGTTGTTGCTGTATCCTAATTTTTCCAACGAATAGAAAAATCAAAATAATTTGGATATTTTACAAGCAGGTGGTACCCTTCCAACACATCCATCATGCTTTTCAAAAAAAAATACCGTATTAAATCGGCCCGATTAGAGGGCTGGGATTACAGCAATGCAGGTGCCTATTTTATTACCATTTGTACCCTCCAACGCCTTCATCATTTTGGAAAATGTCAAAATGGGTAAATGCACTTGTCAATCA
>CAXIDD010000340.1:0-6044 GCA_964021975.1 uncultured Saprospirales bacterium
TCCTCTTTGGAACACCCCTACCCCTGTTTCACAAGCACTTAGAACAACCATTTGGGCTTGTAGTTCTAATTGATATAATTCGTGTGCGTATAAGTGATCATCCGAAAAAAAGATTTTGCTTCTGCCGGGCTGTTGATCATCGACACAAGCATGTGTTGCCAGGTGTAAAATTTGAGCGTTCATCCCCTCTTTCAAGAAAAAGGATTTATTTGCGTTTGCACCACTGGCTATTTCTCCGCTCAACAATTGATTGATCGCCTCCACCTCATTTTTATTTTCTGATAAAGGCGAAAGACTACCTTGATTACATTGGCGACTTGGAGCGGCCGCGGCTTGTGCATTAAATTCTGGAGCCATCCCAATGTAGGTATGCCGAGCCTTTTGTTTTTGATTACTTCGTTGTTGGATCAAGGTTGCAATTGAAAAGGCATAATTGATGGCATATTGATTAATCAGATATGGTAATTTATCTGGCCCATAATAAACTGTTTTTTCTTCCGAGGGCTGGTTTAGAAGTACTCCAAAAGGTAGCGCGGCCAATATACCATCAGGAACAATGGTAATTTTATCTATCGGCACCTTAAAAGCATTTAATCCAGCCGATAATAATTGTTGGTAAAGTTGATAACTAACCTTTTGGTAAGCTTCATACGCCTCCAATGATTCATTTGGCGTAGACAATAGTCCCCTTAGACGTTTAGTCTGTTGAGGGATATCCTCTAACTTTGTTGAAAACGCATGACTTTGATTTCTATTAAAGAACAAAGTAAAAACCTCTTCATTACCAACAAAATACTCTACGAAAAGGGAATGCTCGTCTTGGAGTTGTGCTTGAAAACCGCTTAGTGTAGTCTGATCAAGTCCCTGTACTTCATTTCTAAAAGATGACTTATATTCATTTAGGGTCCTTTTAGTTTCCCAATAATCAATCTGGGCTTTGATCAGATCTTTCTTTGCACGATCATCAGTTGGCGTTTCAATAAATTTACGTTGCAAACTTGATACTTGATCTGCTAATAATTCAATTTGGCTGAGTAAACTATCTTGTCCAACAGCACCAATTTCCTCTTGTTGGGCAGCCAATGATTCCAACAAGACCATTGATTTACTTTGCTCCATCCATGCATAAATCAGGTTTCCCATTTCCGGAAGGCCTTCTTTTTCATGAATTTCAAAAGCAACTTTCAGGCCGTGCTCAAAAACAGGAAATAACTTTTCTTGCCACAAAAGTTTAGACCCATTACTAATTAATTCAGCTCTTTTCCCATCAATCATTTCTATGGCTGTGCGGTAGGCATTCAATGCTATTTCAAGGTGAGATAGGTCTCCTTCTTTATCATACCACTCGTAGAAAAGTCTTCCCTTAAAATCTAGATCTTTAATTAACTCAGTGTACTTCACTGTCAAATCTAGTTTATCGAAATTAGGGTTTTCAGCAAATTGAGTCGCTGTAAAATTTCGATCAGCAGCTTGTAATGCTTTCTGAAAAAAAGTAGCAGCCTGTTGGTAATCTCCACTCTCTTGGTAAACTTCACCAAAATTATGGTAGACAAAGTTCATTTCTTCTGATACTTCCTCATTTTCAGCACTGCGTATTTGCTGTACCTTTTGATAATTCTCTAAAGCACGAGCATAATTACCCTTCCTACGATAAAGAGCCCCCAAGTATTCATAGATCAAATCTAGTTCAGAATCATCTTGCAAATTCTGTTTTAACAAAAGTGCTCGATTGAGTACTTCAAAAGCTGCTTCATAATCCTTAATATCGATATAAACAGCGCCTTGACTAATGAGCGTAGAAGCGTAGTTAGTTCTATCTTCATTGTTGCCTCTTTCAAAAATCCGTTGAGATTCTTGGTAATAATCTAATGTCTTGGTCTGCTCTTCCTTGTTATTAGAAAAAACATTCGCTGCATAGAGATAGAGGTTGGCTAATGCGGGGTTATCCAAATCATAACATTGACGTGCATTAGCTAGCACTAAATCAAAGTAAGCTTCTGCTAACTCTTGTTCTTCCAAATAGTCATAGGTATCCCCCAACATGCGTAAACTATTCACTATCATAGCGCAATTCTGCTGAGTCTCATAGATTTGGAAGGATTGTTTAAACGCCTCTATTGCTGCGTCATTATTATCGAGGTAGTAATGAGTTCGGCCCAATAAATAAAAACTGTGGCCCATTTCAGGATGATTGATGGGTATTCTACTTTGCCTAAGCGCTATACTTTTTTCGAATAATACAAGTGCAGTGTCTAATTGATCTTCCAGGTATTGATGAATACCAGCTTGGTGCAAAACCAATGCTGAAATGCGGTGATCTTTCCCATAATAATCATTAGAAAAGGTTAGTAATTCGAGATAGCCTTGCTCCACCTGATTTTCTGGCCATTCTTTTCTTAATTGTCGAAAAGCTCTATTAACCAAGGATCTATATCCCGCTTGGTCATGCGCCTTTTCTAAACTATCAAGCAAGGTTTGATAACCTTTTTTAATGGAAGTATTTGACTCTTTTTGAGCAAAAGCGGTGTAAAAAGATATTCCCAAAAAGAATACAAACAAATACCACCGCTTTTGCCAACCAAAAAACTCTCGCATAGAAATTACCGTTGTTTCACAATCTTTCCAGATTGAATATATTTTTCGCTAATAATCGTATAAAAATAAACGCCACTTGGCTGCTCTCCTAAATCAAAAGGAATTTGATGTGCCCCGCTTCCTAGTCGACGTTCGAATAGGTCAATTAATTTACCTTGTACATCAAACACTTGAAATTTTAAGGTCTGTGTCTGCTCCAAGGCCAATTCAAAACGAACACCTGCCTTAGTAGGATTCGGTACTACTTTTACAGCCAAAGCAGCTCTTGGCACCTGTCTGTCTTTTGTGCTGACAACCAAAGGAAAACATACTTGATTGGTGTAGGTACAAGCTTCATCTGGCAAGGTAAAAAGATGTTCTAAAATGGCACCTTTCCAGGTCCCGATGGCCTGCCCAGTGAGATCCAAGCCTCGATTCAAAGGAAAATCAATCGCGCCTCTTCCTTCTGCTGCACTCAGCAAACAATCTTTAGCACTGGACCAAGAAATACCTGGCTTTTGATCATAAATATAAGCCAAAATCCCACTCACATAACCAGCAGAAATAGAAGTCCCTCGAACATCAGTAAATGGTGTGGTATCATACTCAGCATCACCTGTTACTGCTATATCCACCTTGCTCCCGAAATTAGAATAAGGGGCCCTAACCAATGTTCCTTCCCGGTCAAATGCTAAAGAACCCACCGAAATCACGTTCAACAAGCTATCATTTAAGTTAGAAAAATAGTGGTCAAAAATACTATTATCAAGGGTATCGTTTCCAGCCGAGGTGACCACTATTGGAGCACAGCGTCCGCTATCTACCGTGGCTAGGCCAGCCGCAAGTATATCCTGATAGCCTCCATAGCCTCCCAAACTCATATTGATGACCATAGCGCCATGACGTACTGCAAAAACAGTCGCGCAAGTAACGTTAAATACCGTAATTGTACTTTTATCGTCCATGACTTTTAAAGGCATTATTTTTAGCTTAGGCGCATTTAAATCATCAAGTAATTCAGCGGCATAAATAATTGCTTCTCCAACAAAGGTCCCGTGCCTATTATTATCACTTGGATCATTATCTCTATCTCCAAAATCATATCCAATCTCCGCTCCAGTAATACAAGCCTTGCAACTATCCGTAGACATAGGATAAGGCTCAGGATTCTTCCACATGTAATCTTGATAATCTGGGTTTTGGTAATCAAAACCAGTATCAATCAAGGCTACGATTATCGAATCTCCATTGGATACCTCTTCCTCAGATACTTGCTTGACTAGTTGCCGTTGGAGTAATTTGTTCTGACGTTTGAGCAATCCGGCAGGTAAGGCTTCTTCTTCCATAATGGTATTCCATCCTACTGATTCTACTCCTGCATTGTCATCTTCCCCCGCTTTCTTTTTCTTCTCTTCTGGATCAACAATGATAGACCCATCCTCATTAAATATCGTATCAGGTAACATTAATAAATCAATGAGACACATACAAGAATCCAATCTAGTTGCTTGAATCCTTTTAATATAATCCAGCTTTTGTTCTTCGGTCGTACCTTGTTGATAACGTACTACCAATTGATTAGGAATATACCAAGCACCAGTTGGATCTTGCACATAAGTTTGTACTTCGACGGGTAAGACAAAGCAAGGCTCGCCTTCCTGGCTTTGAGCTACTGCATAATAGATCCCTACCGTTTTTTCATTCAATCGAGGAATCGTATAACAATTTTGCTGATCCGAAGCACCCGAATTTAGTGGTTCTCCATTTTCATCGAACCATTGATAGACGTATTGACCACCAGCTGGTAATAGATCCGTATCAACACAAATAGTTAAGGCACTATCTGGGTAGAAGTAATAATTATCGAGTGCTAAAGTATCTGAAGTGGGACATTGTAACTCCACACTGGTAGTGCTGTTACTAAGTAATGCTCTATCACCTATCACACTTATATTACCCTTCACGGAAAAAGCAGCGGCGACACCAAAGTTTTCATATTTAGCACGTAGCGCATAGGCTCCTGCTTGTAAGCCTAGTGCAGTATTGAAACTAAAAGCTGCTGGCGCAGGATTTCGGTAATTGTACTCTTCACTAAATGCCTCGACGACACCAGTCTGAAGGTTTACCAATTCTAGTTGTAGGCGATCATCCCCTTTGAAAGTAAGCGCTAGTTCTACTTCAGCAGATTCATTCAAACAAAAATAACGATCAAAGATGAAGGGATCTGCTGCTTGATTGGCACTATCTCTATCTACATTTGAACAATTAAAAACAGCATTCAAACCTCCATTAATTGGGGAAATGGCCGATACTCCCGTTTGGTTTGTCCAGGTAGCAGCAGCAAAATTATTAAAGTTGACGACGTAGGCTTTATCGGAAATAGATTGTTTTTCATCCTCACTACAAAATACCAATTCTGGTGTATTGGTTAAAGTCCAAAATGGATCTACCACATTCAACCCAGGCGGGATTAGGGAGCCATTTCCATCAATTCCTGTTCCTAAATTCAATTGGTTAGACAGTGTAGAAGAACACCTGATGTTTAGGTCCTGGCCTTGAACATATGGTAAGAATCCCATTATACAAATTATCAATCCAAGAACAAGACGGAGCGTAGATTTCATATATCTTTATTTTGTTTGTCAGTAAATGAGAACTAAGAAGTAGATATAATTGAAACAAGGATAAACTTCGATTAATCCAGGAAGGCGTTCGAGGGGAATACAATTTCCTTCGACTAAGAAAGCTTATCTAAATTGATTTTCTTAACATTTTACCTAATTTATTTAAAATCTACCTTATTTTTAGAAAATTGAAGACAATAGCGTTATAACTCGTAAGATTAACTCACATATTAATGACTAAACAAGTTGTACCTGAAGATTTAGAAATAATACAACTTTTACAAAAAGGACAAAACCCTAGCAGAGAGAAGGCCTTTCGTAAAATATACAGACGTTTTTACCAAAAAGCCGTTGGCTATGTGGTAAAACAGGGCGCAAGTGAGACCCAAGCCATCACCGTTTTTAATATTGGATTGATGCGATTGTAACAAAAAATTGTAGCCTCAGATTTTGAATTACAAAGCTCTCTTTCTTCTTTTTTGATCGGAATACTCCGACTGGTATGGATGGAAGAACGAAGAAAAGTAATGACCTACAGTGAAATTGATGATCAGACATAAACTTAAAACAGAAGATGAGGACAACCGTGAATTATTATATCAGCAATTAGAACAATGCCTGGAACGTTTAGGCGCAGATTGTAAACGGATTTTATTTTACAAATACTGGCTAAATCTAGATATGAATCAAATAGCTGAACGAATGGGTTTTAGTGGTAAAAATGCCCATTTTTCAGCAGCTAATAAGAAGAATCGCTGCATGAAAAAACTCGTCGTCGAATGTGATAAAAAACAGTTTTTGGGTGAGTAGCCTTTTTTATTAAAACCATATAAGACCATTAAAAAC
>CAXIDD010000341.1:0-6019 GCA_964021975.1 uncultured Saprospirales bacterium
CCGAAACTTCGGCGAGTTCTAAGCCAAAATTAATTTCCGAAAATTGAGGTAATGCAAAAGATTTAACCTGGCTAAACTGTAATGCAGTAGTATCCCAGGCCAGTTGAAACTGCATACCAACAATCCTATTAAAATTAGCAACACTTACGGGTATACAAACTTCTTCGCCTGAGCCAAAAATACCACTCGCAATGTTCAACTGAACAGGATCCGCTGCCCCAACTGTTATCGAACCATCATTGGTAATAAGTGCTATATTCTCTTGGCCTTCTCCCCTCGCGAATAGACTATTTGGGAAGCCATTCAATCGTAAATTGGCTACACCAGAATCAAAGCCTACGATGAATTTCAGCGTTAGTATTGGTGCATTTCCTATAGAAACAGCTTGACTACTTGTCCAGTTAAAACCTAAATTGATGCTATCATTGCTAACTACCGCAGTGGCCAAGGCTGCATTTGGTGTTGCTTCAATTAGTTGAAGGTCCAATTGATCCCAACCAATAGAAAAGCTTAATTGGGTTAAGTCATTAATATTATTCCCTGTAACAAGCACTGTCGCCGTATCACCAGCAGCAGCAGCCACATTTTCAATACTTACAACAACTGGATTAATTCGGTCTTCACAAATCTCCGCTGGACGGACAGATTCACTGACCGACTGACATCCATTGGCATCTGTTACCGTTACATTATAAGTGCCTGATAGAGGTACCTCAATCGTACTACTAAAACTCACACTGCTATCCACTACCCCATTACTCCAGGCATAGCTTAAACCAACGGTATCTGTACCAAATGAAGCCGCAAATAATTTGGCTGTATCCGTCGTATCATTGCATTCAATGGCTATACCTACGAAAAAGTTACTCCCTTCACCACCAGTATTACTGACATTGAATTTGGCAAAGTTTTCATTGCCTTCAGCGTCGATTACCCGTAGCTGATAAGCACCAGGAGATAGACTATCCAGATTGGCAGTATTAGATACAAAACCCGACGGACCATCCCAATCATAGGCATAAGGTGCCGTACCGCCAGACACTGTCACATTGACTCCTCCGGAGAAAGCTCCGCAACCAGTTGGTTGAGCACAAGCTCCCGTAATCAATAATGGATCGTAAACTTGATTTTCAAATTTAAGATGGACCGCTCCCGCCAAACCTACAGGTAGGGAAACCGCATTATTGGGCGCAAAAGTAATTTCTGAAGGGGTTGGTTGCTCCGAGAATTCGATAAAACTCCGCTCACCACTGAACTGCTTAACGATGAAAGTTAAAGTATATAGGCTTTCATTATCCGCCATCATTACACCTTGGACACTAGGATCGAACCAAGCAAGGCCCAATTGGCCAGCAGCAATATTAGTTGGTGTTAAACTGAAGTTAGATTCTGATAAGCCCGAAAGGTTAAAATTACCGATACCTGCTAACTCTAATTCGCTGGCATTCCACTTCATGGAATATTGCATACTTAGGATACTTTGAAAACCCGTAGCACTTACATTCAGTGCGACCGTGTCTCCAGGACTGGCTTCTAATTGATCTATTTTCAAACTGAAGCAGTTTTGAGAAAAAACCAAACCTGGAAGAATGATTCCAAGTAGGATAAAAATTTTGGATAGGTACTTTAATGTCATAAGAAAAGGATTTTGTTTGCAGGATTATTTTATTCAATTTTTGAGTCGGTGAAGTGATGAAGGCTTGATTTTTTTTCAAAACATCATCACCTATAATTATGGTGCCGGGCTTACTTCTAGAACACGATACAAATGTAAAGCCCTTTTCCTTGCAAAAAATACACATTGAAAGCCTATTATATCTAAATATTTTACAAAAAATTCTAATAAACAAATGATTTACAGCTATTTATTTAAATATATATATTTATTTATAAACACTAAAAACCGTATCTTTATAAATCAATTAGAAAAAAAATGGACAAGACTCGGTTTATTCAATTATTAATGCAGCTTGAGGAAAAAGAACAACTGGCGTTCCAAGTCTACCTTAATAATGAGATTTCTAATAAGAATCCCGTACTATCAATTTTATATATTCAGATTTTAAAGGCTAGACCTGATTTTCCAGGCAAAGGTCTGAATAAGAATTCTTTATGGCGAAAAGTGTATCCAAAGAAACCCTTTCAAGAATTGGCTTTTAATAACCTACTTTCCAAGCTTTTACAGAAACTTTATGAATTCCTGGCAGTTCAAATCGTCCAAACAGATAAAGGCTTGCAGAGTAATTTATTACTGGACCATTTCAGAGCTCGCGAAATTCACGATTACATTCCCTTTCTCATCAAAAGATTAGAGCTGCAGCAAAACAAATCTCCCCATCAAAATAGCGATTACTTTTGGCATCAAGTGAGTATTAATGCACACAAAGACTACGCAGAAATCATTCGGGAAAAGCGTAGTTATAATATTTTTCTACAAAAAGAAAATGATTACCTAGATCTTTATTATCATCTAGAAAAATTGAGGATCGCAGTGGATATGCTAAGCCGCCAAACGGTCATTAACCTAGATTATAAACCGACTCATCTAGCAGCTATTTTAAGTCATTATGAAACTCGCCCCGAGTTGCTCGAAGCTTATCCTGCAATTCACATCTATTGGCAAGCATTACAAATGCTTCGTCATCCCAACCAAAGGGATGCTTATTTCACCTTAAAGGCGCTCTTATCTGAGCATTTCCACCTTTTCCCAGTCACAGAAGCGCGGACTTTATACAATTATTTGCTAAATTATTGTGTACGAAAAATCAATACTGGATTTGGTCAATTTTACGAAGAGATCCTAAGTTTATATCAGTTCCTTTTAAAAGCCCAACTCCTGGAACAGCAAGGAAAATTGACCCAATGGACTTTCATTAATATCCTGACAGCTGGACTTCGGCTACAAAATTATGAGTGGACAGAAGACTTTGTACATCGCTATAAAAATGCGCTCGATCCCAATACTCGAGACAATGTTTACGCCTATAGTTTAGCGTCTATTTATTTTGAAAAAGGCGATTTAGGCGAGGCACTTTCACTCTTACAAAGTGTTGCTTTCACTGATGCTTTTTACCAACTTGCTGCCAAGATTATTCAATTAAAAATATACTACTTAGAAGAATCTGTTGATGCCTTTTTTTCCTTAAGCTTAGCTACCCAACGATTTCTCAGTCGGAATCGCCAACTCAGCACCTATCAAACCAAATCCAACGAGCATTTTTTAAAAATAATCAAACGACTTTTTCAGCTGAAGATCAAAGAAAAATACCTCCAACAAAGCCGCTACCAAGTTCAAATACAAAAACTAAAAGAACGCATCCAGAGCACAGAAATTCTGGGCAATCGGAAATGGTTGGAACAAAAACTAAGTGATTTAGAATTATGAAGAAGCGCTGTATTTATAAGCCAAGTGTAAGTAGTTAATAATTTCTGGGGCGACCTGTCTCAGGGTTTGTAACAAAGCATCCAGGGAGGTATTTTGTGGCGTTTGGCCGGCGTATTCTTGTAAATACACTTGTAGTTTTTGGCTGAAATCTTCCTTTGATAGTTGCTCATTTTTATACTGAGCGCAGTAGATATACCAGGCAACACTAGGTGTATAATCTGTTCGATTTTGATATTGCTTTTCTAGCTTTAACAACTGTAGTCTTTCTTCTAATAAAAGAATATCTCTAAACTTCTGTTGTAATAATAAAGCCTCCAAATAAGCCGAAAAGAAAGTATGCCAGCGATACTGTAAAATTTCTTTTTCATAGGCTTTTAAAAAGGAGCTACAATAATTGACTGCATGAGTTAGCATCTGATTTTTCAATAAGCATTGGACATAAAAAGCCACAAAACCGACTTTATTATGAAAGTTTTTGCTGGCTTTCATTTCCGGGCTAGCATTGCGCATCACCTGTAAGGCTTCTTGCGCTCGTCCTGCTCGAAGTAAAACGGCGCTCAGGTTATTGATGTAAAATAGATAATCATTGTTTTTACCACGGATGGATAAGAAACCGTAGTGCACTGCTTGATCAAAATCCCCAATCTTGGCATGCAACAGCATCCGTAAATGATAATAATTCAACAAAAGACGCTTGGAGTAATAAATGCCTTTAGAGAAACTATTGTCTAGGTACTCCATTGCTTCCCAAAGTATGTCAAACTTCCGGTAATTAAACGCGATGAAGGACAAGCGGACAAAAGCCATATACCGGTTATGACCATCCAGTCTTTCATCAAAAAAGACAGATCTCAGCCAACGTTCCCACTGAATGGATTCGGTATTATGGTCAGCATATTGCTGCGTAATATCCCGGGTGGCTTCGTGTAATTGCTCGTTGATCCGATTGGATTCCTGGTAAGCGGAGGCATTCTTTTGTAAGAACTGCTCCGTCAATTCGTAATCTTTATAACGGAGCCGGATGAGCAAGTAATGCCGATAAGCCAATGCCAACTCATAAAATTTAGTAAAAAAGAAGGTAGGGTGCTCGTAGGTCTTAATCTTTTTAATTAAGACGCGCTCCTGCTCCGGCAGGAGCGCGTCTGTCATTATCTGACGTTCTAGCTCAATCATCCAGTTGAACTCTTGATCAACATCAATCACCTTTAGTTTTTTCTGAACCCAATTCTTTAGGTTAGAGTACTTTCGTTTGTCAATATTTACATCAAATGGTGTAAACTGACGAATGTTGGTACAATTCAGATGAACAGCCTTTAAGATGGCCAGTTTTTTTTGATCGGCTAGTTGTTGCACAGACAGTAAATAGGCTGTTTCATGTGGCAACAGCATATTGGCGAAATCCGTAAAAACTTGTAATTTATTTCTAGCCATAATCCTAGTCTTACATCGTCAAACCTCCATCTACACTCAGCGTTATCCCCGTTATAAAGGCCGCATCTTCCGAAGATAAGAAAAGATAAGCTTTTGCTATATCTTCGGGCTGGCCTAAACGTTGTAAAGCGGTGCGTCCCATCAAATCATGGAGGTATTCCTTGGGGATCGTTTCGACCATTTCAGTGGCAATAAAGCCCGGTGCCACTGCATTTACGGTGATTCCTTTTCGACCAAATTCGCGGGCCCATACTTTAGTCATCCCGATTACCCCAGCTTTAGTAGCGACATAATTGGTTTGCCCAAAATTTCCGTATAAAGCAACTACCGAAGAGGCGTTAATAATCCTGCCATAGCGCCGCTCTGTCATATAAGCAGAGACTGCTTTTGTACAGTTAAATACACCTTTCAGGTTCACACTAATGACTTGATCCCACTGCGCTTCTGTCATTTTTTTCATAGAAGCATCTCTCGTGATACCTGCGTTATTAATCAAGATATCAATTTGCCCAAAATCAGTGTTTACCTGCTCTGCCGCCATTTCTACGGCGGATAAAGTCGTTGTGTCTACTTTATAAAACTTACACTTAAAACCTTGGGCATGCCATTGTGTGACCGCTTCAATTCCTTTTTGCTCGTCGATATCCCAGATGGCCACTTTTGCACCTTCATTTAAAAAAAAGGTCTGCAGTCGCTTTACCAATTCCATTGGCACCACCTGTAATGATGGCTACTCTATCTTTTAATCTTTCCATTTTATTTTTTTGTTATAAAAGTCTGTATTTCACTTGCTGTCTCTTCGGCACATTCCCATTGCACAAAATGACCACAAGCCGGTAAAAGCTTTAAGTCTGCGTTTGGTATTTTAGCTACAGCCGCTTCCGCAAGCCCTTGAGTCGTTAATTGTGGATGTAATATTTTATTGGGGATGAGTAAATCGCCTTCTCCATAAATAACTAAGGTCGAAGGCTTTAATTCTGAAAGTCGTCCGAAGACTGGTGCCTCCAACATACCTTGGACGCATTTGGGGATCATATTACAATAAGCAGCGTAGGCACTTGAATCTGCCTTTAAAGCCATGCGATCATCGTACATAAAACCAGCATTATCGGGGAATTGCATTTGATGAAAATTCACTGCAAAATTAAGTTTAATGCGAGCCGGATCCGTTGCTAAAATAGCTTCTGGCGTCACAAAAGTAGC
>CAXIDD010000342.1:0-6015 GCA_964021975.1 uncultured Saprospirales bacterium
TACCTGATTTACACTAGTAGATTCTACAAAGTTTGCTACCAAAAAATTAACAATCTCTTCGTCTTTATATTTCGACGGACACTTCATCAGTAAATCCGTGGCAACGAAGGTTTCTTCTTGCATCTTTCCGGTAACAACGATCTGCTCAGACATCTCGAAGTCTTGGGGTTTAGCTGCTAATAAAACTACTTTTTTCTCTACGCCATCCGTATCTTTAATAAAGAAACTGAAGTAATTTGGGTCTTTTTCTGGATTGTATTCCATGGCTTTATCTTTAGCCAGTTGACCTGCAATTTTTACTTTACCCGTTTCCTTGGAAGCTTCTGCAAAAGTGGCGTAGGTACTCAAATCTCCGGTAGCGTTAATCAAAATAACTACCGCTGCAATCATCATAATACCCGCTATGATATAAACTCTTTTCATCGCTGTACTGCTTTTTAATTTTATACCTTCAATACATCAGCGTATCTAAAGTATTTTTGTTTTACAAATAAACCCCTAATTCGAGGCTTTGTCTTTTAAAAATGGGTCATTTAGCTGTAAAATTAATCTTATACGAATTAATCAACGATGAAAAAAATCATCGTCTATTTATAAACGTTTTTTATTCACTTGTAGATCAAAAACATCTGCCCGATTATAATGCCCGCTTACATCTAGTTTTAGGCGTCCTCTTTTGGCAGCCGCTAGGTCCTGAATTTCATAAATTAATAATTCTTCTCGGTCAAATTGTGGCTCCAATAAATAGTTGCTATCCGGACCAATCACCGCTGAGCCTCCGTTCAATAAATAACGGTCAGGAGTCCGAGCTAAGTCTTCTGGTAGTTCAAATTGTTTGGGAAGGTCTTTCACCTGTAAAACCTGACCAACCGCGACTACAAAGCTTTGACTTTCAAAAGCATAATGCCGACTAGCTAACTGATGCAAATCATTTACTGCCGGCCATAAGGCAATATGGATATGTTCCCCGGCTAGATGCATACTTTGCCTGGTTAAAGGCATCCAATGCTCCCAACAAATCAATCCACCCAGCTTACCAAAAGCCGTATCAATCGTTTGTAATCCATGGCCATCTCCACTGCCATACAAAAGTTTTTCAGTATAAGTAGGCATCAATTTGCGGTGTTGCACTACTAAGTCTCCCTGATCTGAAATAATCAACAAAGAATTGTAGATGGTCCCTTGCCCTGCACCTACTGTAACTCTTTCATTACACCCGATGACTAGGTAAAGCTTTAAATCAGCAGCCATTTGACAAAGAATCTGGGTGTCCTTACTCGGTACTTCCAGGGCATTATCTAGCATTTCTGCAAAGACCATTTCTGTAGCTTCATGTCCCCAAAGCGCAATATTTGGTAAATAATCAATCCAAGCTGGATAGCCACAAAACCAGGTTTCGCCAAACACCACCAAGTTTGCGCCTGCCTGAGCAGCTTCCTGCAAAATAGTGAGCGCCTTCTGCATACTGGCAGATAGGTCTAGGTAAACTGGCTTTTGTTGCACTATCGCTAAGCGTAAACTATTTTGGGTCATTATTACCAATAATTAAAAAAGTGTGGAGGTGCTTTTTTTGCCTCAAATATAATCACTAATTTTAGACTATGAATAATTGGATCGTTCGATTAAAACAAGCCGACATTTATCAAGGCCAACTCTTGGTTTTAGAAAAGGTAGACCTCAGTATTGCTCCTGGAGAATTCACCTATTTAATCGGCAAAACCGGTAGTGGTAAATCCTCTCTACTCAAGACGCTATACGGCGCCCTACCGTTGCACCACGGAGAAGGAAATGTTGCTGGTTTTGATTTAAATAAATTAAACCGTAAGACACTTCCTTTATTGCGGCGCAAGTTAGGCATAGTTTTTCAGGATTTTAATTTATTGACAGATCGTTCTGTCTATGAAAATCTTGCTTTCGTGCTAAAAGCGACTGGCCGTCAAAATAAAAAGGTCATGAATCAACACATCATGCAAGTATTAGAAGAGGTTGGTTTGGTAGATAAACATAAGGTGATGCCTTACCAACTATCAGGCGGAGAACAGCAAAGGGTAGTAATTGCCCGTGCTCTAATGAATAAACCCTCAATTATCATTGCTGATGAACCTACCGGAAACCTGGACCCTGAAACCTCGGATGACATCCTATTGCTCCTTAGAAAAGTCTCCAAAACCTATAATTCGGCTGTATTGTTTGCCACCCATGATTATCGAATCCTAGAGCATTTTCCAGCTCGAATCATCCGTTGCATGGATCAACGAATCTTTGACGACCAAGAGATTGAACTGTAAGATTCCATCAAGTAAGTTGTTGAAGTACAGCACTATCCTGCTGCTGCCTCGAAACTGATTTTGTGATCGTAGTCTCTGAAGTCTACCGGCATTACTCCTGATACCCCTTGCTCGCCCATATAGACCCCATAGATGGTATCTACCGCCGCCATAGTTAATTTATTATGCGTCACGATGATGAACTGCGAGTCTTTGGAGAACCGTTTGATGATCTTATTGAATTTCAGAATATTCGCATCGTCTAATGGTGCATCAACCTCGTCAAAAATACAAAAAGGTGCAGGTTTCAAAAGATAAAGCGCAAATAGTAAAGCGGTAGCTGTGAGTGTTTTTTCACCACCTGACAACTGAGAAATGGTTTGTGGCCGTTTCCCCTTAGGCTTTGCTACGATCTCTATCTTAGATTCCAAAGGATTCTCAGGATCCAGCAAGAGTAAATCACAGTTATCATCTTCTGTAAACAGACTACGGAATACCTCAATGAAATAGATCCGTGCTTTTTCAAAAGCATCCAGGAATTGAACAGTTGCTGTTTCTTCGATTTCTTTGATGGTTTCTTCCAGGCTGGCCTTTGCTTCTACAATATCATCTCTTTGCTGAGTGATGGTATCGTGACGCTCCTTCATTTCATCATAAGCTTCAACCGCTAGCGGATTGATTTCTCCATAATTATTGAGGCGTTGCCTCATTTTTTCTACTTTTCCTTCTAATTCTGCTTGCGGAATTTCTCGTTTTGGCTCTTGATTGATAATATCATTAATACTTACATCAAATTCTATTCGGAAGCGTTGAGCAATGGTTGATATCTGGTATTTGACATCATTAAATTGCTCCTTTAATTTATTAATCAGGATTTGTAAATCCTGCTGAGTGCGATTGAGTTTCCGTAAGTTATCTTCTAATTCAGTGATACTTCCCCGAGCCTTAAAATAGGTTTGTTCTGCTTCGGTGAGGAGTCCTTCTTTTTCTTTCCGCTGTTGGTACATGGATTCCAGTCGCTCTTGCATCTGAATGGCTTCTGTACCAATTTTCTCAATTTCCTGGTCGGCAGTACCGAGCTGTTGTCGGTCTCTTTCCAACTTAGCTTTGGTATTGGTGAGTTCTTTTTCTCGGAAGCTTAGTTCTTTTTGATAAGTAGAAACCTTATTCTGCTGGCGGATGAACTGAATGTTCTTTTCATTGAAGGCCGTTGAGATGTCACTCAATTGCTCCGCTAGTTTTCGGAAACTACCATCTGTATTGGCAATGGCACTTTTGGCTGTAGCTACTTCTTTTTCTTTGGCTTCTATGGATTGTTCTAAAACGGTATTGGCTTTTTGTAAGGTAGCAATCCGCTCATTTATTTTTGCTTCTTTAGCAACAACTTCCGCAATAAATGCTTCAAAATTTTCTAATCTAGTTGAAAAAGAAACCCGCTCTTGCACCAACTGATTTAATCGATTCTTTTGGCTTTGGATTTCTAAATTTAAGCGCGCAGCTTTTAAATCATCAATACGTTTTTTGATATTATAAAACTCTGTAGAATACCGATTTTCTAACTGTTCTGATTTCTTGATGGTTTCATCCAGTAATTCCAGATTTTTCTTTCTACCAATTCTTTTACCTTCAAAAAGACCGATTGATCCTCCGGAAACACTAAACCGTTTTTGAATCAAGCGTCCGCTTTGGGACAAGAGTACTACATCATCATCCGGTAGTTGGCCATTAAAATCTTCTTTATCTGTTAACAGCACATTTTCTAAAAGATAGCTAACCAGGTTGAAGTACTTAGGATCTGTTTGTACCAAGTCAATACCCCGATGCATGTCTGGCACTAACTTCATGGGTGCGGTATAGTCTTGAAAAGCTTCCAAAACAAAGAAATTGGCTTTACCTTTTTGGGAGCGCCCTAAGAGTTGAATCGCTTGGTAAGCTTCTTGTAGTGTATTGACTACATAATGGTTTAAATATTGGTCTAAGTAGTTTTCAATAGGTACTCGATAAGCTTCGTTGACATACATTAAATCAGACAACAAAGGCACATCTTGTTTCCATTCTTTAGAAGTGTTTAAGAATTTGATGGACTCTGGGAACCCCTCTAAGTTTTCGACCATGCTTTTGGTCAGTTTGAACTCATTGCGTTGTGCATCTAACTCCCTTCTGACTTTTACCATTTTGCGGTTCACGACTTCGGCCTCGGTTTCCGCTTTTTCGAGAGTCTCCTGCCGCTGCTTTTCTTTGTATTCTATTTCTTCTAAGACAGTGGACTCCTTTTTTTCTCTATCTAGAATGTCCTGCATTTTACTTTGCAGGTCTTTAACTTCCGTTTCTCTTTTTTCTCGCTCCTGGATTGTACGAGTTTTCTCTTGGCGATTATTTTCTATTTCATTAAAGTTAATGGCCCTTTGTTTTTCTAGTTCATATAACTCCCGTTCCCTCGCCTGTTGGGTTTGCATGACTTGATCTAAATCCTCCTTTACCGAGCCATGACTAGAGCGTACTTTGGTCAATTCATCTTCGGCCGTGACCAATTCCTGCTCTAAACGAGCTTCCACGCGTTTTTCAAGATTGAGTTCCTCTCGATAGTGTTCGATATCGGACTGTAATTGGTTCGTCTTACCAATGGCTTCTTGAATTTCCCGATTTAAATTTGCTTTATTATCGCGGATAAACTGTTGGCGCTGATCCAACATTCTACGATCATTTTCCAGGCCACGAATCCGACCGACCAGCGTATTTAATTCTCTTTGTCGGTGTGAAAGGGCTTGTTCCTTATCCAGGTTGCCTTTCCGATCTTTTTCCAGTTGAGCTTCGGCCGTTCGAATTTGACCATCTAGACCACGGTATTTATCTTGTTCAACTTCAATTTGTTTCTGAAGCTGATTTTGCCGCACTTTTAATCCTTCCATTTGTAATAAAGCCAGCTCAACGCTTAGTTCTTTATATTGCTCTTTCAGTTCAAAGTATCTCTTGGTACGACGAGCTTGTTTTTCCAGGCTTTTGAGGTTGGAGGCGATCTCGTGGAGTAAATCTTCGATTCTTTCGAGGTCGGCGGCAGTACTTTTAAGTTTATTAAGTGCTTCTCTTTTACGAACTTTATATTTGGAAACACCTGCTGCTTGCTCAAACATTTTACGACGGGAATTATCCTTGTCTGCAAGGATGTCATCCACCATGCCCAAAGCAATAATAGCATAGGAATTAGAACCAATTCCGGTATCTAAAAATAAGGAGGTTATGTCTTTTAATCTACAGGCTACACCATTGAGCCGGTATTCACTTTCACCACTGCGATAAAGCATCCTGGTGATGGTGACGTTTTGGTATTCGGTAGGCAGGATATTTTTAGTGTTCTCAAAAGTTAGCGACACAGCAGCTGCACCGGAGGCTTTCCGTTTTTTGGTACCATTAAAAATAACGCTGGACATGGTATCCAAGCGTAATTCTTTACTTTTCTGCTCCCCTAAAACCCAACGAATGGCATCTACGATATTCGATTTACCAGAACCATTGGGTCCGACGATACCGATTACATCCTCCTGGAAGTTGACGATGGTTTGATTGGCAAAGCTTTTAAAGCCTTTTATTTCTAAACTTTTTAACCTCATAGCCTGCAAAAATACGTAAATAAGCTATGGGAAGGCTGATTAATTCCAGCCAGTTTTCCACATTGGCTGTGGAAAAACGCCTTAGTTATTAACTTCTACCGTTGATAGAAGGCTAAAGTGCAGGTAAAAAGCAAGACAGC
>CAXIDD010000343.1:0-6002 GCA_964021975.1 uncultured Saprospirales bacterium
TTTCTCAAACTTCACACCAAAGAGAAGGTTTGTTCCAAAATGGTGGATTTGCTAATAACTCATTAGGAAAATCAGAAAAACTATCTTTTACAAATTACGGAGCAAAATTAGGAGGTACCTATAACCAAAGCTACTGGGTCTTACAAGAGTTGAGATCTGATAATTCATTTTGGGATGGTACTGGTTTAGCAGAGGAAATTACCGTTTTTGATAAGTTTATTGATATCCCAACTAGTAACATTTCTGAGGCAGCTTGGGTAGATTCTTATCTAGGTATTTCGAGAGCAAATATTGTCCTCAATCGAATTGAAGGCATCACAATGGATGAAAATCTTAAAGACCAATACATCGGAGAAGCCCTTTTCTTAAGATCTCTTTATTACTATCATTTGGCAGTTGCTTTTGGTAATATTCCTTTGATTTTGACCGAAACGGCTTCTGTTGCTGAAGGTCAGGAACACCGACAAGTTGCTGCGTCAACTGTTTATACCCAATTGATTAGTGATTTAACCCTTGCAGAAGGATTATTACCACAAAGTTTTGGAGCTGGAGATCTTGGTCGCGCTACCAAAGGAGCTGTAGCTACTTTACTGGGCAAAATTTACTTGACGGTTGGAGATAATACCAATGCTGCAAGTGCACTCAGACGAGTTACTGGCTATAGCTTGGTTCCAAATGTGGCAGACCTGTGGGGAGCACAAAATGAGCATAATGCAGAGTCAATTTTTGAAGTAGAATTTGAAAGTGGTTTTGGTGATCAGGGAAATGCCTTCACCAGTCAGTTTAACGGAGATTTATCTGGAACCGTAACTGGTGGTCAAAGGAATATTCCAGAAAGAGATCTTTTAGATGCTCACGAAGCTGGAGACGCAAGATTCAATCTCTATGACGGCATCACAACAACCAATACTGGCTGGACCACTAAGTATGGGGTGACCAATCCAGCTGCCGAAGATGATGCACCCAACAACTGGGTGGTCTTTCGTTATGCTGATGTGCTATTGATGTTGGCAGAAGCCCTAGGAGAGGGCAATGAAGCCTATGGCTTGATTAATCAAGTTCGGAATCGGGCAGGATTAGGAGATATTGATGCCAATACACCAGGTACTTTTGCTGAAAAATTGCTGCAGGAGAGAAGGGTAGAATTAGCCTTTGAAAACCATCGATGGGCGGATCTTTTACGTTTCGGTGTGGCAGAATCTGTGATGAGTGCCCAAGGCAAACCCATTAATGGAAGATTGCTGATTGCGATTCCACAAAGAGAGTTAGATTTAAATTCCAATTTTAGTCAAAATGCTGGCTATTAAACCTAGAATATTGGGCGTCAATTATATAATTTGACGCCCAATACAAAACAAATAAGCCTTTTAAAGGGTCCTTTCTTAAGTACACTGACGTACTAATTATACTTACTAAATATTGTCTGTAGCCTACCTCTTAACAGAAGTAGCTTCTAAACGACTTGCCCTTAATTAACTATTTTTAAAGACTATAAAATACCAAAATGAAGCATATATTTTTATTGACCTGTACCTTGATGTTCCTCGCTGGAACGACTCAAGGACAAGACCGAAAACTTAATATTATTGCCATCGGTGCCCATCCAGATGATTGCGACTCCAAATTCGGAGGTACCGCTGCCTTATTTGCTGAAATGGGACACAATGTCAAGTTCTTAGCGCTCACCAGTGGCGATGCTGGACACCAAAGTCAAGGTGGTGGTGCTCTAGGAAATAGACGAAGAGCTGAAGCTAAAGAAGCTGGAAAAAGGCTAGGTATTGCAGAATATGAAACCCTCGATAACCACGATGGTGAATTGATGCCTACGCTACAAGTTCGCCACCAAGTTATCCGGGCAATACGGGAATGGGACGCCGATATTGTACTGGGCTTACGATCCAATGACTATCATCCAGACCACCGAAATGCCGGTAAAGTAGTAATGGATGCTTCCTATATGGTGATTGTACCTAATGTCTGTCCAGATACACCGCCATTAGCTAAAAATCCACTTTTCTTGTACATGCAAGATGGTTTTCAAAGACCTTATCCTCACCAAGCAAATATTGTGGTTGCTATCGACCAAGTCATTGATAAAAAGGTCGATGCATTGGATGCACATGAGTCTCAAATGTACGAGTGGGGCCCTTGGACCAATGGTAGAGAAGCCAGTGTCAAAAAAGTGCCCAAAGGAAAAGCGGAACGGAAAGCTTGGTTGGCCAAAAGGGTAAAAAGAAATCCTGGTAAAATGTCTGATGAGCGCAGAGCAGGATTAGAAAAATGGTATGGTGCAGAAGCTGCAAAGAACGTCCAATATACCGAGGCTTTCGAAATCGCAGAATACGGAATGCAACCAACTGAGGAGCAAATACGCCAGTTTTTTCCTATGCTCAAAAACATCAAGCCCTAAGCTACTATGAAAAACAACTATTTAATGATCGGCTTATTTATGCTGATCTTTTTTGTGCTTTCTTTTTTGACCAATATTATCGGGCCATTAGTGCCGGACATTATTGAAAGTTTTAATCTTAGCCTGACCCTTGTAGCTTTCTTGCCTTTTGCTTTTTTTATAGCCTATGGTGTGATGTCTATCCCTTCTGGGATGTTGGTAGAGCGGATAGGTGCTAAAAAAGTAATGGTACTGGCTTTCCTGATTTCCTTTTTAGGGGCATTGGGTTTCGCTTGGAAACCTTCTTATGCGCTTTACTTAGTGTCTTTGTTTTTTATCGGTACTGGGATGGCAATGTTACAAGTAGCCATTAATCCGCTTTTGCGGGTAGCAGGCGGAGAGAAAAATTTCGCCTTTAATTCGGTGCTCGGGCAATTGTTTTTTGGGCTGGCTTCCTTTTTGAGTCCTTTAGCTTATTCTTATCTAGTACTCAATATTGGTACGCAAGCAGCTAATTCTAACTGGTTAATTAGTACCCTTTCAGGTTTAGTACCAGAAAGTTTGCCTTGGATTTCCCTGTATTGGGTTTTTGCTATTGTTTCTCTTTTGATGGTTCTGGTGATTGCTATGATCCGATTTCCAAAAGAACAATTAGAAGAAGACGAAAAAGTAGGTGCCTTGCAAACGCACTTAGATTTATTGAAAAAGCCGATGGTCATTTTGTATTTTTTTGGAATTTTTGCCTACGTAGGTACCGAACAAGGTGTAGCCAATTGGATTTCAAAATTCTTGCAAACTTATCATGACGTTGACCCACAATTAGAAGGGGCCAGTACGGTTTCTTTATTTTGGGGGCTAATGACCGCTGGGACCGTCTTAGGACTGATTTTGCTCAAGTTTGTGGACAGTCGTAAGGTTTTAATTGGATTTTCTGCTGCGGCTATAGTTGCATTGGCATTGGGTTTGTTAGGAAGTAAGCCAATCGCGATGTTGGCTTTCCCGATGGTTGGTTTCTTTGCTTCGGTCATGTGGTCTATCATCATTTCATTAGCGCTAAACTCCGTAGCTAGTCACCATGGATCCTTCTCTGGAATCTTAGTTACGGCTATTGCTGGAGGGGCAATTGTGCCCTTGGTTGTAGGCTGGCTGGGAGATATTTTTGGCTTGAAAATAGGGCTGTTTTTTCTCTTTATAACCTTGGCTTATATCCTGAGTATTGGGTTTTGGTCTAAACCCTTAATCAACAATGAAACGATTAGCATGAAAAATGCAGAAACAGCTTAATTGAATGAGTAAGCAATTATGAAAAAGAATACAGATCAACCCGTCATTGGCGTAGATTTAGGAGGTACTAAAATTCTTGCGAGTCAAATAAGTCAAGCAAAGGTGCAACAAAGTTGCAAGAAAAGTGTTCCTAAAGGTGGATCACAAGCAGCTGTTTTGGAGGCTATCTATGAAGTAATTGATCCCTTGTTTAATACCCAAATTGCTGGGATAGGTGTTGGGGTGCCAAGTGTAGTAGATATTGAAAAAGGGATTGTTTATGATGTGCAAAATATTCCTTCCTGGAAAGAAGTACCTCTCAAATCGATCTTGCAAGAGCGCTATAAAGTACCTGTTTATCTGAATAATGATGCCAATTGTTTTGCCATTGGAGAGCACTATTTCGGAGAGGGACGCAACTATGAAAATTTTGTAGCGCTGATTATTGGTACGGGTATTGCAGGAGGTTTGGTTTTAAAAGATCAGTTGTACAATGGTTTTAATGGTGGAGCTGGTGAATTTGGGATGTTGCCTTATTTGGATCATCATATTGAATATTATGCAAGTGGGCAATTTTTTCAGAATGTTCATAAAACCAAAGGCCCATTGGTATTTGAGCAAGC
Source organism: uncultured Saprospirales bacterium (assembly GCA_964021975.1). Classification (GTDB taxonomy): domain Bacteria; phylum Bacteroidota; class Bacteroidia; order Chitinophagales; family Saprospiraceae; genus DATFKA01. Next base: position 4,276 of record CAXIDD010000343.1, read on the forward strand.
TAAGGCAGGTGATGAAGGTGCTTTAGCAATGTTTGAAGATTTAGGGCATCATATTGGCCATGCTATTAAAGCTATTTTATATACTCTGGATCCCGAAGTGATTATTTTAGGTGGCTCAGTAGCTCAGGCCTATCCTTTTTTTAAAAAAAGCCTTTGGAAGACGGTACAAACCTTAGCGTATAGCAGTGTAGTAAAAAGGCTGGAAATTAAAATATCTAAGAACCCAGAAATTGCCGTATTGGGCGCTGCTGCCCTTTGTTACGACGGCTTTAGAAATAAAATTTAATCGTTGGGACTGTTTTGATTAGCCTAATGGGCTTTTCCTTAACCTGCCCTAAGTACCCTGTAAGGTGTACGAAGCACTAGAATCAAAAAAAACATGTCTATAATATTCCTATTCCTTAAAAAAAACTTCCAGATAGGCTTAATACTTTTGCTTGCCATCCAATTGGAGGCAGCTGAGAAAATCTCTATTGAAGTTGAAAATACTTTGGAAGGAGCTCCCATAACCATCGGGATCCCTTTCCCAGTTAGCGAATTAAATTCACCAGATCATGTCCGTTTACTTGATAAGAATGGCCGTGAAATCCCCTGCCAAACTACTCAGGTAACTTCCTGGGAACCTGTAGACTACAGTGTGAAATGGCTTTGGGTTTTCTTCTTTTCTACCGGAGACAGTGACTACGTTTTGGAGTATGGTCCAGAAATTAGGCCTGCCCCCATTCAAGGAGATCGCATCAAAATAAAGAATGCCCAACGAGTTGGACAAACCAGTTTAATAGAAACCGGACCACTTCGTTTTTCTGTGAAAAAGAAACCAGGGGGCTTTATTGATGATGTCCTGTTTGATGTTGATCGAGATGGTTTTGACACCAAGGATACCATCGCGCTTACGGATGGAGACCGAGGTTCGTTTTTAGATCTTTTAGATGACTTTGGGATTGATTCCTCAAGTGCTGTTATTCATCGGACCGTCCGAGAAAAGGGATCTGGACCTTTGCATGCCATTATTAGATTGGAGGGAGATTACATCTACAATAGGGCCGATAATCGAGACTCCCCATTCATTATTCGCATCCATGCTTATGCTGGAAAGTCTTATATCAAAGTTTATCATACCTTAACCTACACCGGTATACCTGATAAACACTTTCAACGGGATGGAGAACATGGAAACATCGCGCTATCCAATACTAAAACCATTATTGACGACTCTAAAAGTAACGATATAGGTTGGATGCAAGCCAATGACCAGATTATCGCTACCGGGCTTTCTTTAAAGTATAAATTGGATGGGAAAATTAAATACCGATCCGGTTATCAGGAAGGGACTTGGTTTGATCCTGGTCAAAGTAAGGTTTATTCAACTGATCTAAAAGCCAAACAAACGACTTCCACTTATCAAACCGGCCCTAAACCCAATCGTATTCCACCTTTCCCTAATTCCACTTTAGAAAAAAGAATAGATGGATTTGAGGCAGCTATTCAGATTGATGGCAAGGCCAAAAAGACCATAGCAAAAGCGGAGGGTTGGTCCGATATTTCCAATAGTCGTTGGGGGATTGGATTAGGAATACGCTATTTTTTGGAGGAATATCCTAAGGAAATTCGTTTCGACTTAAACCATGATTTAGCGACTGCTTTTTGCTGGTCACCAGAAGCGGGCCCCATGAGTTTTGCCCGTGCCAACAACGAAAGAGATCAGGGAATGATTTCCAACTTTGCCG
>CAXIDD010000344.1:0-5985 GCA_964021975.1 uncultured Saprospirales bacterium
CTGGCCATCGAAATATTGGATGCTACTGGTTTAATGGTCAGTCCAGGATTTGTGGATATGCACACCAATGTTGAAGTAAATATTCAGGATTATCCTAATGCTGAGAACTTCATCCGCCAGGGCGTGACTACCGTAATGGCTAGTCTACACAGTGGAGAACAAGCTTATCCACTAGAAACCTATGCTTCTCAACTGACAATGGCGCCCAATATGGGCTATTTTGCAGGGCACTCCTGGATTAGAGCGCAAGTCTTAGGCCTAGAAAATAGGCAGGCCACTCCTGAAGAATTAGAAAGGATGAAAACCTATGTAAAAGAGACCATGGAGCAAGGGGCCATAGGACTTTCTACCGGCTTAGAATATGTACCTGCCAATTACGCATCTCAGCATGAATTGATTGAAATGGCCAAAGTAGCCGCAGCCTATGATGGCGTTTATTTTACGCACATGCGGGATGAAGGAAGAGGCTTACTGAATTCTATTCGGGAGAGTGTCGCTATTGGGGCTAATGCTAATATTCCAGTACAGATTAATCATATTAAAGCTACTGGACAACAACAATTCGGTTGGTCAAAACAAGCCCTCGCGATTATTGATAGTGCTAGAAATGAAGGCATTGCAGTGACCCAAGATATGTACCCTTACACTGCATTTAGTACCTATGCCTATATTCTGATCCCACGTTGGGCTATGGCTGGTGGCCAGGCAGGATTTGCGGAACGTTTGAGTAACAAGGATACGACCGCACTTATCAAAAAGGAAATGCGGGAATTATTCACTAGAGACGCAGGCGGTGAGGATCTTTCAAAAATACAGTTTCGTGATTTTGAGTCCGAGCCCGAGTTTAGTGGCAAAACTTTAAAAGATTACGCCTTAGCTAAAGGTTTAGAACCTAACCTCGATAATGGGGTAGATTTAATTTTGGATTTGCAATTGAAGGGGGGATTTATTGGTGTGTTCTTTGCAATGGATGAAAAAGATCTAGCTACTTTTTTAGAGCATCCTAATACGATGATCGATTCAGACGGAGATTTGCTCAACTTTGGGGAAGGACATCCACACCCTCGTTGTTATGGTGCTTTCCCAAAGGTTTTGGGGCATTTTGTCCGTGAAAAAAAAGTGATTTCTTTAGAGGAGGCTATCAAGCGAATGACTTTTCTGCCAGCAGAAAAAATTGGGCAGCATCAAAGAGGAAGACTAGCCGAAGGTGCCTTTGCAGATATTACCATTTTTGATTTTGATACCATCCAAGATAATTCAAGTTATACTGATCCACACCATTTCCCATCTGGCATACCTTATGTTATGATCAATGGGAAATGGGTTATTAAAGACAAGGAAACTACTGGAAACTTACCAGGGCAATGGCTAAAAAATAATAAAGCACAATGATTAGGACAATAACAATACTTTCTGCCGCACTAGGTTTTTTGCTGATTGTATCATCACAACAGCTGATAGCGCAAACCAAGAATATTTCATTCATGACCGATGAAGGTACCTGGATGGCTATTGATGTAGCGCCAAATGATCAAACCATTATTTTTGAATTACTAGGAGATATTTATGAATTGCCTCGTAAAGGAGGGCAAGCACGCCCCTTAACGGAAGGTAACGCTTTTGAGTCCCAAGCTCGCTTTTCACCCAACGGGCAGCAAATATTATATGTAGGAGATGAAAGTGGTTCAGACAATTTGTGGGTCATGGATGCTAATGGTGAAAACAAAAAGCAACTCACCAATAATCAATACGATCTGATGATTACTCCGGAATGGTCAGCTGATGGAACTACTGCTTATGTCACCCGAGTATCGGAAGGGTTCCGTAGAATGGCAACAATTCACGCTGTAAATATGACAACGGGCGAAATGACTAAATTGGTCGATAATACCAATGGTCGTCCTTCGGGTTTGGTTTCAGCTCCTGGACCCGGAGCCTATATGTCGGGGGTACATCCACAAACAGGCCTTCTTTATTTTAGTTCGGTCACACCACGTGCCTACAATTCTAGGTCCGGAGCCAGCAGTGAAATTAAATATTTTGATCCTAATACCGGATCTGTTGACAAAATGATCTTAGAAGGTAAGGGAGCATTGAAGCCTATATTTTCGAAAGACGGTAAATTTATGGTTTATGGTGCCAACAGTGCAGGAGAATCTGGACTTCGCTTGCGAGATATGGTAACGGGTGAAGAAAAATGGCTTTTATTACCCTTTGTCCGCAATGAACTAGATGCTCGGGCCACGCGTGACTTTCTACCCAATTATGCATTTTCAGCGGATGGGAAATATCTGTTGGCGAATCAGGAAGGCAAAATAGTTCAGGTAGCCTTGGCAGATGGTACGGTGACTAATATCCCGTTTGAGGTAGCAGTGAACATAGAAGTTCCGGCACCCTTACAATTTGATCATAAGATTTCAGATGATCCAGTTACAGCTCGGTTTATCCATCAGCCTAGTTTGGCAAAAGACGGAAGTTTTGCTTTTTCAGCTTTGGGGCAGTTGTATTTGATGCAGGTCGATCAAGAAAAGCCGCTGCTCATTTCAAAAGAAAACGATCGCGCCTACTTTCCTGCTTGGGCACCCGATGGTTCTTTTTTGGTCTACGCTACCTGGAATCAAGCCGGAGGACAGCTCATGAAGTATGATCTCCAGTCAAAAGAAACCATACAATTAACGCAATCTCCAGCCTTTTATGCTGGACCAGTAGTACACCCAAATGGCACAAAAGTACTAGCTACGAGAAGTCTCGCCATTTTAAAGCACAGTGCCCAATTTCAAGCGTTTCCCGTTGAAGGTTCTTTTGTAGAAATTGATCTCAATACAAAAAAGACGACTAACCTGGGCAGTACCAATGGGGCACAATTCCCACAGTATGTATCTGATGATGGCAGTTTTATGGCGGCATTCGCAAGCACTGTATCTTATTATCCATCTCCAGGCAGAATCCGAAAAATTGTTGCTTCTGGAGCTGGGCCGATAAAATTATCAAAGATTAGTCCTAAAGGGGATGCTTTGTTGGTCATGACGATGGGCGGCACCCTACATCAGGTCAATTTTGACACCGACAGCACTTGGGCGGCACGAAAACAACCCCTAAGCTTCAATCCTTTTGAAGATGGAGAATTATTGGAAGCAGCTATCCCAGAGGATTTTGGCTGGTCTTCAGATGGTACTGCTGCACTATGGACAAAAGGGACTGATTACATCATAAAGACCACTGGTGAAAAGGTCAATAAAAAAATCCAACTACAATTGCCTCCAAAGAAAGATAAGGGATACTTGGTCCTTACGGGGGCAACTACCATTACTATGAACGGCGACGAAATAATTGAGAATGCCCAAATTTTGGTTAACAATAACCGGATTGAAAAAATTGGGGCCAAAGGTAGTTTTCCTATGCCTTATTCTGCTAGAGTGATAGATGTGACCGGTAAATATATCATGCCGGGTATAGTGGACGTCCATGCTCATTTACGCTCTAGTCCGGGGGCATTAAATCCTGTCTCACCCGCTATGTATAGCAATTTAGCTTATGGTACCACAAGCTCCCGAGACCCCCAGGCTATCCATGAGGTGTTTATTTATGGGGATATGGTAAATGCAGGTTTGATTCATGGTCCTCGCATTTTTTCCACCGGTCCAGGATTCTTTTTCTGGGATCAATACACGTCTTACGAAAAGTTAAAATCACGCCTGGAAATTTATAAAAACCGATTTGGAACCAATTATATCAAATCGTACCTTTTAGGAAACAGGCAACAACGCAAATGGATGATTCAAGCTTGTAAAGAGTTAGAACTCATGCCTACTGCAGAAGGTGGTGCCGATGCCAAACGGGGGATCACCCATGCCTTAGATGGCTTCAGTGGCAATGAACACTCCTTGCCCCAGGATAAAATTTATAAAGATGTGGTAGAGCTTTTTGCTCAATCCAATATCAACTATACCCCAACCTTATTGGTCACCTTTGGTGGGCCCTTGCCCATCTATAAGATGCTAGCAGATGAAAACCCATTTGCAGATGAAAAGTTACAGCGATTCTTTCCTAAAGAATCCTTATATGAAAAAGGTGCGGAAAGATTATTGTTCTTTAGAGATGAAGAATATACTGTAGCTGAAGTGTCCAAAGGTGCTAACGCCATTAATATGGCCGGTGGTAATGTGGCGGTAGGAGGCCATGGCGAAATGCAAGGCATACAGAACCATTGGGAAATGTGGTTACTCGCCCAAGGGGGAATGGGCAACCACAATATCCTAAAAGCAGCTACCATCAATGGGGCCAAAACTTTAGGACTAACCAATGATTTAGGAAGCATAGAGGTAGGAAAACTAGCTGATATGATCGTTTTGAATAAAAACCCTTTAGAGAACATCAAAAATGCCATTAATATTCAATATGTGATTAAAGATGGAGTAGTCTATGAGGGCAATACGCTTCAAATCATACATCCAGAAGGAGCCATTCTTGAAACACCTTGGTGGCAATTGGATAAAAAGTAATATGAAACGATTCCTTAGGTTTGACCAAAAATAATTTTACAAACGGCAAAAGTTTTAAAATGAGAATCAACTATCTACTTATTTGTTTGCTTAGTACGGTTTCCTCTGTTTTTGGACAGTACGATGAAATGATGGACCCACTATTTGAAGGGCTCGAAAATAGACCTGGTGCTGCGCTTGGGGTTTTCAGTAAAGGGGAATTGATTTGGTCTAAGGCTTATGGACTTGCAAACTTAGAGCATGGTGTTCCCATTAACAACCAAACGGTCTTTGATTTAGGTTCAGTCTCCAAGCAGTTTACGGCAGCTTGTATCCTCTTATTACAACAAGAAGGAAAACTCAATATCGATGACCCCATACAAAAATACCTTCCTGAAATGCCCGTATACCATCAAGAGACAGTAACCATACGGCATTTATTGAATCATACCAGTGGTCTTCGGGATTATGTAGAAATCAATGCCTATGCAGGCGTTCCTTTTGAAAATATATTTACGGAAGAGATGGGCTTGGAAATTATGGCTCGACAAGAAGACCGAAGCTTTAAACCAGGAAAACAATTCCTGTATAATAATGGGAACTATCTATTACTAGCCATTCTCATTAGGCGTACAAGTGGACAATCTATTGGGGAATATGCAAAGCAGCATATTTTCGAGCCTTTAGGTATGGATGCTACTTTTATTTTAGAAAACCCCCATCGGGCTATCAAAAACGGAGCCACAGGTTATGTTCCCAATAGTGATGGATATTATGACAAAAGACATTATACCAATATCGCCATTGGGGGAGATGGGCAAGTCTATTCCACCATTAATGATTTATTGCTATGGGATGCGAATGCCTATCATAAAAAAGTTGGCGGTGAACAAATGTATCAGATTATGGAAACCAGAGGCATCCTGAATTCTGGTAAAAAAACAAATTATGGAACCGGGGTCTTTGTAGATGAGCTCAATGGCAATCCTATGGTTATGCATTTGGGGGCTTGGGGAGGTTTTAGAGCATTGTTGTACCGTTTTCCGGAAAAGGAACTAAGCATAGCTGTGCTCATGAATGGTACAGATGTGTTGTCTATTGGTGGAATCATTGGGTTATTAAACACTTTTATGCCTTCAAAAATGGAAAATACGAAGTTGTCCATTCAAAGTAAGGCAATTGAAGTACCCAAACCAATACTAAAGAAGTATACAGGAACTTTTCAAGTGCTAGGAATGCCCCATTTACAGATGAATATTAGTTTGGTAAAGGACACTTTAATCGTCAAAAACCTTTGGAATGATGGTGGCTTTCAATTGATACCCAATTCGGAAACTGAATTTTATCAAAGTACCTTTCCCAAAGTTACTTACGTTTTCGACCGAAATACAGGAGCGCTATTGGTTAATGAACGAATTGAGGTTTGGAACACCCAAAGGATAGATCCTACAATCAACGTACCCAATAGCGCTCCTGTATTTCGGTCGAAAACGAAATACAGGAG
>CAXIDD010000345.1:0-5969 GCA_964021975.1 uncultured Saprospirales bacterium
AAATTTGTCATCCTTTTCAACGAAGGTGTGAAAAATTTGATCCTAGATCTTTCAGAAGTTAAGTACGTAGACTCTTCCGGGTTAAGTGCCATTCTGACAGCTGATCGTTTGTGGAAGCAGTTGGGCTCGTTCATTTTGACAGGTGTTCAACATCCTGCAGTTCAAAAATTGATTGATATCTCTCAACTCAATGATGTCTTGACCATCATTCCAACGGTCTCTGAATCGATTGATTATGTATTTATGGAAGAATTGGAACGGGAAATCAGTGGTGAAGGAGCAAGTGATGCCGAAAAAGAAGAATAAGCGCGATGCGCTTTGATCTCCAGTTATTAGGTACAAACGCCGCTCTACCTCTTTATGGGCGGCATACCACAGCTCAAGTATTGACTGTAGAGAGCCAATCTTTTTTAATTGATTGTGGTGAAGGGACTCAAATGCAAATGGAGTCCTTCAAAGTCAAACGTCACAAAATTCATCAAATTTTTATTAGTCATTTACACGGAGATCATATTTTTGGACTCTGGGGTTTATTGACGTCTTATTCTCTGAATAGTCGAAAGAAGAAATTACAAATCTTCAGTCCATCAGGCTTAGAGGAAATTATTATGCCTGCTTTAACGATAGGAGGTGCTGACTTAGGGTTTGAGATAGAATTTGTAGTGGTAAACCCTATTGTTTCTGAATTGATTTTTGATAATTCCTTGTTAGAGGTATATACCATACCATTATTACATAGAATTCCTACCTGTGGATATTTATTCAAAGAAAAGCCTAGAGCAGCCAATATTATTTCTGCTCAGATTCAAAAATACGGACTGAGTGTCCCACAAATTTTAGCGGCCAAAGCTGGAGAAACGGTTGTATTAGATGATGGTCAGGAATTGCCCGCCTCCGAGCTGACTAAGCCTGCACCACCACCAAGGAGCTTTGCATTTTGTTCAGATACGCGCTACACGGAATCTATTGTACCCATTATTAAAGGAGTAGACCTATTGTATCATGAATCTACCTTTTGCGAGCCACTAAAAGCCAAAGCCATCGCAACGATGCATAGCACCGCCAAAGAAGCAGCATTGATCGCCCAAAAAGCCAAGGTCGGGAAATTGATTTTGGGGCATTATTCGGCACGTTATCCAGACCCACAAGAATTGGAATTAGAAGCCAGGACTGTTTTTCAGGAAAGTTACGCCGGAGTGGATGGTATGGTTGTGGAAATTCCGTTTAGGCAAAGAGGAGTCTAAGGTTAAGAAGCTATTTGAAGGGTTAAATTCAAACAGCTTCTAAGTAGGATATTTGAATGATATGAACCAATAAAGTTAAAAGGATCATTGGACCAGCTTGAAAAAATACCAAAGGCAGACCGTAAAATCATTCATGTAGATATGGATGCTTTTTACGCGGCTGTGGAGCAACGGGATGATCCAACTTTAAAAGGGAAACCTGTAGCAGTAGGTGGTGGAAGTTTGCGAGGTGTAGTAGCCTCGGCCAGTTATGAGGCCCGGCAATACGGAGTCCGATCGGCTATGCCTAGTGTGACTGCTCAGCGTTTATGTCCAGGTATTATTTTTGTAAAAGCTCGGTTTGAAGTATACCGAGAAGTATCTCAACAGATTCGAGATATCTTTTTTTCCTACACGGACTTAGTCGAACCACTTTCTCTAGACGAAGCTTATCTGGATGTGACTGAACCAAAGCAAGGACCACCTTCTGCAACCATCATTGCCCAACAGATTCGGGACAAGATTTTTGCCCAAACTCAATTAACGGCTTCGGCAGGAATATCCTTTAATAAGTTTTTAGCTAAAGTTGCTTCGGACATCAATAAGCCTAATGGGATGAAGGCCATTTTACCTCAAGAGGCCAGTGCTTTTATTGATGCTTTACCCATTCAGAAATTTCACGGGATAGGGAAGGTGACTGCCAAGAAAATGAAGCAAATGGGCATCTTTACGGGCAAAGACCTTAAAAAGATGGACCAAATCGAGATGGTGAAGCGCTTCGGGAAAGTTGGACTTTACTATTATAAAATAGTCCGAGGGGAAGATGACCGGCCCGTAAATCCCAACCGGATTCGCAAATCTATTGGAGCCGAACGGACCTTCTCTGAAGACCTGACGGATTTAGATGCCATGAAAGAAAAGCTGCGCTACATTAGTAAAGTGGTTTTTGACTACATGGAAAAATCAGATAATTATGGCCGTAGCGCTACCCTTAAAATAAAGTCTTCGGAATTTAAAATCACTACTCGTAGTCGGACCTTTGCAGGTGAAATTCGATCTTATGCACAGTTATTAGATACGATTTTTCAACTTTTGGAAGAAAACAAAGATCAGATAGAGCCAGTCAGATTGCTGGGAGTTTCGGTTTCCAATTTATCCAAAGAAAATGTGGGGGAAGGTATACAGTTGGAATTTGATTTTGAGGACTTGGGTTTGGAAGAAGAGGAATAAAGTTTAAAAAAAGAACAAGTAATTAACCAGGGATATATCACTTGCTCTGATTATTAAGAGGCGCTATGATAGCATCCCTTAATAACTGAAACCAAAGTTTTGCATAAAACGATTATTCTGCTCGTTGTATTCGTCGTTTTGATTGGAAAAATCAACAATAATTTGCAGTGTGAGGGGATCCAGAAACAAGGGGGTCGTGTTAGTCAGGGTAAGTCCTGGAGGCGCTACTGTACTAATCACGATTGTTCTTTTGGCTTTGATGCCTGGAACTCCCTGAGAAAATCCAAAATGTTGAGATTTAGATGTAGGTGTTGCTTTCCAAGTAAATTTAGCCGAGAAAGTAGAGGGGACTGCATACTCACTTCCATTGTTTCGGATCTTAATTAATAAGGATTGACGACCATTTATTTGACTTCCTAACTGAACACCGAGGATTTGTAGATCAGGACGGAGGTTATAGGTAGGAAGCTTGTCTTTTCCACCAAGTACGGTAGGAAAGTTGCTGCTTTGGGCAAAAGAAGAAAGTGAAAAGCAGCAAAGCACTAAAAATAGGAGGACTCTCATAAGTAAACAATGATTGAGTGAAATAAAATAGATGAATCAGGGATAAGTGTTTTTGATGGAAGTTTCATGACCCGATAAAGCAATTATCTTCTAAGTTTAAATTTCACCCGTTTGCCTATCAAATCAGATTTTTAATTGAAGAAATCATAGCTAAACCATTCCGTAAATCGATTATTATCCTCATCTGATTCTTCTAATTGTTCGAAAAGGTCAAGGGTAATTTGTACGCTGACCTGTTTTGCATTAGGTGAGGAATAATAATGAAGCCTTTGTCCAAATGGAACAGAAACCATAATAGTTTGCACACCTTGTGCTTCGATGCTTGGAATCTCTTGAGAAAACCTAAAGAAATCGGTTCCATAGCTGAATTCAGCAAGGATATAACTACCTCCTGCAGAGGTATTCCCATCGTTACTAATCAATACTTCTACAAACTGTTGATTTGCTGATTGATCTCCAATTTCGATTGCAATTACTTCTAAATCAGTATGAGCTTCATAAGGATCACCCTTCATAGAGAGATGGTTTTTTGGGGTAATACAAGCAGAAAAAACTAAACTACAAATCAAAGACAATAAGATGGTTCTCATTTTAGGTGGTCAATTGGTTTTGAAGACCTTAAATAAATGTGTTTATTGTACACTCATTTAGGTGTTTAAAATATATTTATCATATCTATATGTGTTTAAAAGTCAATTTATAATTGATGGATAATTTAATTCAAATAAGGGCTCCGTATGAGTCGTTTGTTTTATAGATCTTAGCTTAACCTTTTAAAAGCACTTAAAATTTAAGATCATGAAGAAATCTATTTACTTATACCTTGGATTCGTTTTGGTATGTTCAACAAGTGCCTGTGACCCCCACGGTTGGCAAGATGATCCAGATTTAGATAATAAATTGCAGACAAACATAGAACAGGGACTTACTTCTAGCCTTCAATTTGAAGGTGATTCCCTAGAGGTATTCACTCTTAAAGAACGGATGGCGCACTATAAAGTACCAGGCCTTAGTATTGCGATTGTGAAGAATGGAGCTATTCTTTGGGCCAAAGGCTATGGTATTGCCGATACCAAAACCGATAGCTTTGTGGATGAGCAAACACTTTTTCAGGCTGCTTCGATCAGTAAACCGATAGCTGCCTTAGCTGCTTTAAAGTTGGTAGAGGAGGGAAAGATAGATTTAGACATGGATATTAACCAATACCTCACTTCTTGGAAGGTCCCTGAAAGTAAATTTACACAATCTGAAAAAGTGACCTTAAGGCGATTGTTAACTCATACTGCGGGGATGACTGTTCATGGCTTTCCAGGTTATGCCCAAACGGATACTTTCCCAGATGATGTAGCGGTCTTGAATGGCAATGGAAATACGGGTAGAATCTTTGTAGACACCATCCCGGGAGCGATCAATCGATATTCAGGGGGAGGTTACACGGTTATAGAACGTGTAGTAGAAGATCTAAGTGGCCAGGATTTTACCGCGTATTTAAAAAACAATGTGCTGGAACCTTTAGATATGAATAGAAGTACTTATCAGCAACCATTAGGTGATGATTGGACTAATGTCAGTGCTGCTTATAATGGTAAAGGGGAAAGATATCCAGGAGGCTGGCACAATTATCCGGAACAGGCTGCAGCAGGTTTATGGACAACACCATCAGACCTGGCAAAATATATCATCGCCATCCAGGAAACTTTGCAAGGGAATACTAATCCGGTTTTGAGTAGAAGTATGATTCAACAAATGCTGACTCCTCATTTGGGGGGACAAGGTCTAGGTCCAGCAGTCCGAAATTCAGGAGATTCATTGACCTTTAGTCACAGGGGTAAAAACGCAGGATTCACTAACAATATGACTGCTTGGGCTTATCGAGACGAGGGGATTATTGTAATGACGAGTGCAGATCAAGGAAAAGGATTAATTCAAGAAATAGAACGTGCGGCCTCTGAAGTTATGGGCTGGGACCTCAGTCCATCTCGAGTAGAAACTACCATTGAACTATCAGAAGAAGAAATGGTCAATAGAGTAGGGACTTATGAATTGAAGGCACGAGATTTTCAAGTCAACTTGCAATTAGAAGATGGTCGGATGGTAATTATAGATCCCAGTTCCGGAGATAAATATCCACTTCGGGCTTTGGATGAGTTGCGCGTAATTGATATTGTGGATGGAGATATATTTACTTTTGAGAAGCATCCGGATGGAAGCATCGCCTCCATGACTCAAGGTGAACGCTACCGTTTCGAAAAAATTGATTAGTCTAATTCAGCTTGAAGTCAACAAAAAGGAAGCTAGTGAGTTAGATTAGCATGACGCTAGTAATCTTTGATGTAGATGGCACGCTTGTTTTTTCTGATCGTAGGGACAGCCAAGCTTTCGGACAGACCTATTTAGAAATATACGGTAAGGAGTTTCCTAGTTTAGATTGGAATCATTTTCCACATGTGACGGATCACACCATATTTGGTACGGCTATTCGTCAGCAGTTTGATCGTTCCATTCGAGTTGGGGAGATTGAGGCCTTTCAAAAACAATATCTAGCGCGTTTACGCGAAAAAAGAGTAGCGAGTCCACAGCATTTTAAGCAAGTACCAGGAGCTTCGGAAATGGTCGCACGTTTGCAGTCAGAAGCTAGATTTGGAGTAGCAGTGGCAACAGGAGGCTGGAAAGTCCCCGCAGAGGTAAAGCTGGACCATATTGGGATTGACCCACGAGAGCTGGTATTAGTTGGAGCGGACAATAAGACAACAAGAGAAGAAATCCTTCAGAGTTCGATTGATCAGAGCCAGGCAGTCTTACCAGAGATAAATAAGGTAGTATATATTGGCGATGCAATTTGGGATGTACGAACGACGCGCAACATGGGGCTCAACTTTGTCGGCATCCGGCATCGAGCAGATGTGGAGGTTTTGAAATCACAGGGGGCATCGGTGGTCATCAACAATTACT
>CAXIDD010000346.1:0-5953 GCA_964021975.1 uncultured Saprospirales bacterium
TATACGGTCTCTGTTATTACTTCTACTCAAGCAATTTATGAAGCATTAGGGCTACAGATTGTTCCCAATCCTTCTGCTGATTTCATTCAATTACAAAGTCTAGATCGGCCCTTCACCAATAGTGTTTTGAATGGACAGGTGCTTGATGTAACGGGGAAGGTTTTGCAAGTGATAAAAGCGACCGATTTAAATGACTTCAATCAACAACTGAAAATAACTTCGAGTCGATTAAGTGCCGGTAGTTATTTTTTACAATTGCAAAAGGAGAACCAAATCGCCAATCAGCTATTTATTATTAGTAAATAAATGTAAGTAGGAGCGCAAAAATAATGATCATCTATGATCGAACAGGTTATTAATTAATTTGCTCTTCTACTTAACTCAAGCAGAATAAATGAAACCTTACAAAGTCATTTACCTACCAGCCACCCAGCTAAAAAAAAGCAAAGATTGGGTTCGGGAAGGCTCATTAGATGGGGTCACTACTTCAACAGAGTTAGAAGCGCTACTCCTTGAACAGGATAAAAATGGTTACGAATTGGTTAGTATAATCCCTTCAACTGGGAACATTGCAAAATCTGCCACTTTTGTAAATACCTTAATGGGACTGATAGTAACTCTTAAGTTGAAGACTCAAAAGTAAAATCAAAAAAGCGGCTCGATTTCGAAGTGAAATCGAGCCGCTTTTTATAAACAGTATTCAGTAGTTGTTATTTAATATCTTTCAACAATTCTTCAACTGCTTTCTCTAATTGCTGATCGGTGCCTTTATCTATCTTTCCAGGCATATTTTTGATCATAAACATCGGCTCCGTTTGGTTATTCTCCATCCACTCACCTGCTTTATTTTTAGCACTGACTGGGACGACACCCCAACGAGAACCATCAGGCAAACCTTCCCAACCTGCGAAACTACAAGTACCAGGAACCGGCATCCCTACCGTCTTCCCTATACCCAACTCACTATAAGCACTGGCAAAACAATGGCCATCACTGTACATAGATTCGTTGTACATAGCCAGAGTTGGTTTCGTCCATCGAGAAGTAGGTTCTCCACCAACGACTTTGGCTTCCGTAGCATAAGTAATGAAGGGCGTCCCAGTAAAGAACATCGCCAAATCTGCTACCAGATCACCACCACCATTAAAGCGCGTATCAATCACCATGGCTTTTTTATCCATGTATTTACCCAACATCTTGTCGTAGATATTTCGGTAAGGGCCATCACTCATGCCTCGGATATGAACATAGCCTAATTGGCCATTACTCTTCTCTTCTACTTCTTTAGCATTGCGTTTGACCCAACGCTCATACCTAAGCGCACTCTCTTGACGCGCTGTAATGGGTTTTACAGTAATTTGTTGCCGTTTATTAGTACTTGGGTCTAAAATTTCCAGCAAAGTGAATTGTCCAGCTTTTCGGTTCAAGTAAGCAGCAACGTCACGATTAGGAGCGATAATCTCTCCATCGATTTTCTCAACAATCATACCTGCTTTTAAATCAAATTTTGCCTTATCTAAAGGACCGCCTTTCATGATTTCGGTAATTTTGATCCCATTGCCTTGGTAGTCATAATCCATGAAAATTCCTAGGGAAGCAGTCGCATCTCCATTGGGAATTGAGCGGCCGAAGCGACCACCTGCGTGGGATACATTTAACTCACCGAGCATTTCAGAAATCATCTCGGTAAACTCATAAGAGTTACCAATATAAGGCAGATACTTCTGGTATTCAACCCGCATTTGGTCCCAGTCTATACCGTGGAAAGTTGGCTCGTAGAAAATGGCATTGGTGCGTAACCAGACATGGTCAAACATGTAGGCGCGCTCCGCTTCTGCATCTAATTGCATCTCTCCTTTTATCTTGATGCTTGTACGTTTACCCGTTTCTGGATCAACCTTGGAAATACTGCCACTACTTAGCAGGTAAAGGTTCTTTTGATCTTTATCCCAAGCAAGACTACCGAAGTTAGCGTCCAGTTTGATGGCTTGTTTAGTAGCTTTGGTACGTAAATCTGTTCGCCAAAGGTTCATGCCTTTTTCAAACCGTGCTAAATAGTAAAGCTTTTCGCCATCCTTGGAAAGCACGGCATCTCCAAGAGAAGAAGAATGAATGGTCAGTCTGGACTTACGGTCTTCCATTCCATCCCAATCAAAGGTCAAGTCCTCCACTTTCTTGGTTTTGCTGCTATCTTTCTTCTCCGTTTTTTTGGTGGCCTTTTTATCGGCTTCTTTTTTGGCCTTTTCCATCTCCTTCATCAAATCGTAATCTTCCTTGCTAAGATTGAACTTGTCCCAGGCATCTTGGGTAAAGAACATCGTATAAACATCCGTTTGCGTAGAACCACTAGTCGCATAACTTTTCAAGCCATTGCGGTTACTGCGCCAAATCATTTGCTTACCACCATTCACCCATTGTGGCGCATAATCACCATAACCACTTTCGGTTAAGTTGACGCGTTTCTTGCCATCAGCAGACATCAGCAGCACTTCGCTATTACTCAAGCTGGGGCTCCAGCCAATCAATAACCATTTGCTATCTGGACTCCATTTGAAGTATTTGTCTCCATCCCGCATGTGATAAAGATCGTCCGGAGTCAATAAAGTCGTCTCTGCGCCACTGGCAATATCTTTTACTTTAATGGTCCGACGGCCTTCTACAAAAGCCATTTTTTTTCCATCTGGAGAAAACTCCGCAAGGTAGTTGTCATTCGCATTGCTAACTAGAGGCGTCTCTTTAATTAGCGTTGCT
Source organism: uncultured Saprospirales bacterium (assembly GCA_964021975.1). Classification (GTDB taxonomy): domain Bacteria; phylum Bacteroidota; class Bacteroidia; order Chitinophagales; family Saprospiraceae; genus DATFKA01. The sequence goes on from CAXIDD010000346.1 coordinate 2,752, forward strand.
GCGAAAAAGAATGGTTCTTCTTTTGCCCTTTCAATTTTACTTTCAAAAATGTGCCATTTACCGTCTCGCTCACTAGAATAAACAACGGATTTTCCATCAGGACCGAAACGAACAAAACGCTCTTGCTCTGGCGTATTTGTGATCCGCTTGGTCAGCGAACCATCTACAGAAGTAACAAAAACTTCGCCTCGGGCGATAAAGGCAATTTCTTTACCATTTGGAGCAATAGCCATTTCTCTAACACCACCATTAATGGAGATGAATTTACTGGAGTTCGCAACGGCTTGAGTACGGATATTGATACGCACTTTTTTGGGACTTCCACCTTCTTTCATAGTATAGAGCTCGCCATCGTAACTAAAGCAAAGCGTGCCATTACCAGCACTTAGAAAACGAACTGGGTGTGTTTTTAATCTAGTAATTTGTTTGGTCTTTTTACTAGCAATATCATATTGGTGGACATTAAAATTGCCGCTTTCTTCGCTTAGGTAGAAAATACTTTTTTCATCTGCGCTGTAGACTGGGTTTCGATCTTCGCCTTGGAAATTAATGATCATTTGGTGTTGACCGCTCTTCATATCATAAGTCCAAATATCTCTGGTAATTGCAGAGGTATGGTGCTTACGCCATTCGTTTTCGCCTCCTTTTTTATCGTGGTAAATCATCTGGGTACCAGCTTTATTAAACTTAACATGTTCGGCAGGTATTGTCATGACTTGTGCAACTCTGCCACCCTGGGCAGACACTTGATACAATTCTGGTTGGGAGCCAGTGGGGTACTGCCGGTGCTCCGCTTTATCGAGACGAGCTGCTCCAAATACCACGTTTTTATTATCTGCTGTAAAGCTAAATGGCATTTCGTTGGTACTGTGATAAGTCAGCCTTTTGGCTGGGCCACCCATGGCATCCATAATGTAAACATCAAAGTTGCCATAACGCTCTGATGCAAAAGCTAGTTGTTTGCTGTCTTTACTCCAAACTGGCATGTAGTCATGCGCTTCATGATAGGTGAGCTGAAAAGCTTGGCCACCTGCCACAGGGACGCTATAAAGATCGCCCTTATAAGTAAATGCAATCTGTTGGCCGTCTGGGGAAATTGCTGAATAACGCAACCACTGAGGGGCTGTTTGCGCACTTAAGAAACCTACACTCAATAGGCAAAGTAGTAAGGTGATTCTACACTTCATTTATTTACTGTTTGTGTTTTTTGAGAAGCTGAATTTAGGGAAAATAATCAGGATTTAAATGCCAAATGGCTACGTGGTATTACTTTGTCGATGAAAGCATGAATTTCACCTTTGTGTTTTGTAATGTTTGGTGCTCTTTTTTATAATTAAGTGGAAGTTATTGATGAAATTTAGGAGGTATAGATATGAAAAAAAAATACACAAAAGGAATTAGATGGACTATGTTGGTTATGCTTTTACCATTAGCTGCCATTCGTTTTAAAGGCAATTTTGGAAATCCTATGCTTGCTGTATCCATAGCTAAAGTTATTTTAGTAATGTGTATTATCTTAATCATATATTTTATAATGAACTTCGACAAGTTAGTCGATCCTGAAAAATCATGACTTTGACTTAAGGATGTTAAAAAAATGGCGTTAGCAATACACCTATTAAGCACCATGTTCAATTACTACAGAGTGCTTTGCACCATCATAAATACACCGCATCTTAAAGTTACAATTTCATGAAAATCCATCTTCTCCTATTTTGCTTTTGTTGTTTGTGCTGCTTTAGCATAGAAGCTCAAGCTTTATTGGGTTTATCTCAACATAATTTGTCTTTAGCTTATTTCGGAGAGACCTTTACTCATTCTGGATTTAGCTTGACCCACAATAAATATTTAAAAACTTGGGACAAAAAAAAGGTAACCAGGCGGGGCAAAGAAAAAGCGAAGACGATTGTCTTAAATTGGTCTAGTCGATATGCTTTTTACCACCATAAAAGAAACCATAGTGGGAATATTCTATCTACGGGGGCCGACTTAGGGCTATATAGAGCCAAGGGAAGTTATCTGGAATTTGGTTTGTTTCTAGGCAGTAATTTGAATTTCTTGAACGAAGATACTTACAGGGTTAATGGAAATGGAGCGGTAGAAAAAATCAATAATGCTAATAATTTAACGTTCGTTTACGGCCTAAGGACCTCAGTTGGTAAGTATATCCGATACCAAGAAACGGACCATCCAATTGCCTTGTTCCTAGGGTCTAATATATTTTTTTCCACACCTTTTGGAACCAACACCCTTTTACAAAGTGCTATTGAAGCCGGTGTTAAATACCATCTATAGTATGAGACTTACGCTACTACTCTTAATCAGCCTTACCGTCTTTAGTTGCCAAAAAGAAAGTTTTGATACAGGAACAGATACCGACAACTTCTTTTTCTTACGTAATGATGGGGCGGATATGCCAGTATGGGTTCAAGGAAATACAGCTTCCAAAACGTTTGTTTTGCTATTACACGGAGGCCCCGGTGGTAGTGCTTTCTTAATTGATGAGTTTTTCTTGGAATTTACGGATCCATTGGAAGCGTCTTACGGCGTCGTTTATTGGGAGCAAAGAAGTTCGGGAAGCAGTCAGGGGAATTTTGACCTTGAAACGCTAACACCGGAAAAATATGTAGAAGACCTTGAAAAACTAATCATTTTACTTAAAAATAAATATGGGACTGATATCAATGTTTTTTTAACAGGGATTAGTTGGGGAGGTTATTTAGGGAGCGCCTACCTTTCAAAAATTAACAACCAAGATGAAGTAAAGGCTTGGATAAGTATTGTAGGAACCAATAGTTTTTCTAAAATTGCAAACCTTGGTAAACAAAAATTGCTCTTTTATGCCAATCAACAAATCGCAATTGGTAAAAATGTAAGTGACTGGACTGAAATCAGAGACTGGGCGGAGCAACAAGATACCATCCTCAGTAAAGAGGATTTTGTGGAAGAAAATTCATTTGCTGCCAAAGCAGAGGTTTTAATGGAAGATAGTCTTAATAATAGTATTGAAATGGCTAGCCTAGGTCAGCAACTATCCTTTGTTTTTTCTTCGCCATTTAGTTCCAACGCCTGGCTGAGTAATCGTAAGGGAATACAAGAAAGTAATTTATTAGATATTGTTTTAAAACAAGATGTAAGTGTTGATGAAATAATGTTGCCAAGCCTCTTTATTGGTGGCGAATTCGACTTCATAGTACCCAAG
>CAXIDD010000347.1:0-5941 GCA_964021975.1 uncultured Saprospirales bacterium
CTAATTTTATCAACCTTACGGGAGAAGTTTGCATAGGCAGCATTTACATTCTCCGTATATTCAAACTGATTACTTAGTGTTTCATTTAATACCGAAGAACCTCCAAGCACATTAAAGAATTCAAAGGTATTATCCGTGCGGACAATAGCTGATTTAGCTCCAAGCCCCAACTTACCCTTCATAAAGTCGACTTCATAATCAACTTTAGCGGTATAAATATCAATATCTGTTGGTGTGTTGATCTCATTGATACGTTCTTGCAGAAGCACTTCTTCTGTCGCATCTCGATAATAGTTAGGCTGGAAAGCTTCGTTCTCTCTACGGAACATACCATAATCTAAATCAATATTTAGACTTTTACCTTCTCCATTATAAGCATAATTCAAATTGTAATTGTAATTACTGCGTGTTCCTGTAGAAATGTTTTCAGCTACTAAAACACTATCGATTACGGAAGAGCCAATCATACTAATCGGTGTACGGCTAAAGCTACTATTTTCACTATTATTGATATTTCCGTTGGCCATAAAGCCAATCGTATTCTTTTCATTGAGGAAGTAATCTGCACCTAATTTTACATTGTGGCTTACCCAATAATTATTTTGAGTACCAATTTGGTCAAAAACAAGACCAGATTGCTCTCGGTAGATGTTTTGAGTATTGATGCCCGCTCCGTCATTAAAACCATAGCTTCCAAAAAGATTGACTTTTTTGTCTCGGTAGTTACCATTGACCGAAGCATTATAAGCAGAAGCTTGTCCTACTCCTCCTCCTACATTTAAACTACCATTTGCTCCTAAAGTCTTATCCTTTTTCAGCTTAATATTGATAATCCCAGCGTTTCCAGCAGCATCATATTTAGCAGATGGATTAGTGATTAATTCAATTGCATCAATCTCTGTACTATTCATGGATTTAAGGAAGTTGGCGAGGTCTGCACCTTGTAAGGGAGAAGGTTTCCCATTGATGTATATCTGTACACCATTTCGGCCCAGCATGGTAACATTTTCATTATTATCAATAACGACTCCAGGTGCTTTTCGTAGCAATTCAAAAGCAGTATTACCTACTGCGTTAATGCTGCCATCAACGTTAAAAACCGTCTTGTCTGGTTTGACTTCTAAAAGAGGCCGTTGGGCCGTAACCGTGACCTGACTCAACTCTTCACTGACTGGTTTCAGCTGCACTGGAGGCAATTCATAGACCTTGTTAGGAGATAAGTTAAAGACCTCTGTATTCCAATCCGGAACACCTACATAGCTGATGGTCAACCAATAAGGGCCAGCCGGAACTTTTTGAATTACAAATTTTCCAGCTTCATCGGTATATCCAACTTTAGCTACAGTGGAGTCTAAGCTTTTGTTAAGGATTACATTAGCGAAGGCTACAGAAGCGCCTTCCGGATCAGTAACTGATCCTTTGATACCTGCAGTTCCCATTTGGGCATAGGTATTGAAGCATAGACCAAGAAGGCCTACGAACAGTAGGGTGATTTTCGTTTTCATTTACAGTCGGTTAAAATTATTTTTTAATAGGCTATTGTTTAAACAAAAGTGTGTCGGGTAATCATTTTTTTATTGATTTAATTACACTTTTTGTTCAGACTTCAAATGTAAGCCTTCTCTATAAAGAGCCAATTTCTTTTCGACGAAAGCAATTATTATTGTGAGTAATGAAGTGCTTTCAGCATATTTGTACTCTTTTCATCTTTCATTCCCAGCTAAGACGAGTCCTTCCTATAAAAAGTTACATAAAGGTTAAGGTTTTGTATATTGCTTGCGGTCAAAACCTTTTCGGATGTATAATCAGCAGCATTTTATACCTTTATTACTTCTTTTTTCTTTACTCCAGGCTTGTTCGGAGCCTGTTGAGACCTCAAAATCACCTAACATTATCTTTATCCTAGCAGATGATTTAGGCTATGGTGAACTAGGTAGTTATGGACAAACTCAAATCGAAACGCCAAATTTAGACGCATTACGGGCTAGTGGTATGCAGTTTACCCAACATTATTCGGGGGCACCAGTCTGTGCACCAGCAAGAGCAATTTTTATGAGTGGCCAACATTCCGGACATGTCCATGTACGGGGTAATGATGAATGGAGTGCTCGTGGGAAAGTTTGGGACTTTGCCGCTATGCAGGCAGATTCCTCCTTGGAAGGTCAACGACCATTACCAGCAGATACGGTAACGATTGCCGAAGTGCTCCAAACTCAAGGCTACCAAACTGCTTGTATCGGAAAATGGGGACTTGGCGCACCAGGTACTGAAGGTACGCCCAATAAGCAAGGCTTTGATTTTTTCTATGGCTATAATTGTCAGCGCCAAGCACATACTTTTTATCCAGTCCATTTATGGAAAAATGACCAACGCGTGTTTTTAGACAATGAACTGGTTCCACCGCATCGATCTCCATTAGCAGAAAATGCGGACAGTCTAGATCCAAAATCTTATGCTCAATACAATCAAAATGACTATTCAGCCACGTTAATGCAACAGGAAGCCATTGATTTCATTAGTCGCAATCAAGATGGACCTTTCTTTCTTTATTATGCCAATCCCCTACCGCATGTCGCTTTGCAAGCGCCTAAAAAGTGGGTAGATTATTATGTTGAAAAATTTGGAGACGAGGCTCCTTATCTGGGAAAAAGTTACTTTCCTAATCGTTATCCTCGGGCTACTTATGCTGCGATGATTAGTTATCTAGATGAGCAGGTAGGCGAAATAGTTGCCCACTTAAAAGACTTAGGCATTGAGGACAACACCCTTCTTGTTTTTACAAGTGACAATGGTCCAACTTATGCAGGTGGTGTCGAAGCTGGTTATTTTGACAATGCCAAACCTTTCAAGAGTGAATACGGCTGGGGTAAAGGTTTTGTAAGAGAAGGTGGTATTCGAGTACCTACCATTGCAGCTTGGCCCGGCAAGATCGAAGCAGGGTCTACTAGTGACCATATTTCTGCATTCTGGGATTATTACCCCACTTTTGCGGAAGTAGCAGGCGCGGAGCTGCCAACATCCCAACGCTTAGATGGCATCAGTTTGTTGCCAACTTTATTGGGGAAAACACAACAAAAACATGATTTTCTTTATTGGGAATTCCCAGAGACCGGTGGTCAGCAAGCACTCCGAATGGGCCCTTGGAAGGGTGTAATCCTTAATATGAACAAGGGAAACACGGAAATGGAGCTCTACAACTTGGAAGAAGACCCAAGAGAACAAAATAATCTAGCAACAGATTATCCTGAACTTGTAGATTCTATTCGACAAATTATGGCCAGCCAACATACCCCAGCGGTTATTGAGCGTTGGCAAATTAAAGGATTAGATTAAACAGAAACCCAAAAAACAATAAATAAAAAAATATGTCCAAGCAGTTTAATGATTTATTCTCCCTTACGGGAAAAGTAGCGATTATCACCGGATCAAGTAAAGGTATTGGAAAGAGTATGGCCAGAGGTTTAGCCGAATTCGGAGCTAAAGTCATCGTGAGTAGTAGAAAACAAGATGCGGTAGATGAGGTAGCAGCCGAATTTCGCGCTGATGGTTTAGAAGCCACCGGCATCGCTTGTCACGTAGGTGATGAGGATCAATTAAAAGCATTGGTTAATAAAACAGTTGAAACTTACGGCGGTGTCGATATTCTAATCAATAACGCAGCAACCAATCCCGTTTTTGGTCCTGTAACGGATGTACCAAGTGAGACTTTCGATAAAATCATGGGCGTCAATGTAAAATCCCCTTTCTTACTAAGCAACCTTTGTTTTCCTATCATGCAAGAAAGAGGTGGCGGTTCTATTATACACATCAGCTCTGTAGAAGGTCACAAACCAGGTTTTGGTTTAGGGATCTACAGCGTAAGCAAAGCCGCTTTATTAATGTTGACTAAAAATCAAGCCAAAGAATGGGGCGCAGCAAAGATTAGAGTGAATGCCATCTGTCCTGGTTTGATCAAAACCAAATTCAGCTCTGCGATCTGGAAGAATGAAGCCATTCTTCAGCAACTCGAATCTCATATACCAAGTGGCCGTATGGGACAACCGGATGAAATGACTGGCTTGGCCGTTTTCCTTGCTTCAGGTGCCTCTTCTTATTGTACTGGTGCTACTTTTGAAGCAGATGGTGGTTATTTGATTGCGGGGTAACGTAGCCAAAGTTTGAAAACTTCGGCTATCACAATTAGCTGTCCTGAACAGCAGATAAATATTGTATTCAATGAAGCTTAATGCTACTAAGTTCCTTTTCGCCTTATTATTCCTGGGTTTTCTACTCAGCCGTTGCTCCAATGAATATGTACCGGATCCTATTAGAGGTGAAACTTTGGCTGCCAGTCAATGTACCAGTTGTCACGGCTTACCCCAAGCAGAAAGTTTACCCAAAATAATTTGGGAGCAACATGTTTTACCACAGAAAGGTCATTTATTAGGATTCTATGAAAATGCCAATCGAGATACCTTATTAAAAGAAACACCCAATGCGGAATATCCTGAACAAACAGTAATTAGTGCAGAAGAATGGGCTGACCTACAAGCCTATTATCTGACTAATGCACCCCAAACCTTACCACCGAGTCCTACCAAAGTGGTTGTTCCTGAATTGCCCTTATTTCAGGTGCTATTAGCTCCGGTAAAAATGACACCACCTAGTACTAGTTTGGTCCAAATAAGTAGAAAGGGTGGTTTTTTTGTAGCTGATGCAAATACAGAATCTTTATACAAATTTGATGAAACTTACGAAGTAGATCGAGAAGCAAAAACGGGTGGAATGGTTACTGATCTGGATGAGTTTGCCACTACCCTGGGGCTGACCGTTTCTAATACGAACACCCAAAAAGGCCTTTTATTAGGTCTTCCATTAGAACGAACTCGACCGCCAACCGTTTTAATCCGAGACTTACAGATGCCCTTGCAAAGCTTAACTGGTAATTTCTCCAAACAGCAGAACAACCAGTTCGTCATTGCGGAGAGCGACACCTGGTCCGGTCAACTGAGTATTTGGTCTGTCCAAGATGGCCAATATCAACCAAGGGTTTTAAAGAAAGCGGCCGGAGCGATCCGTGCGATCAGTCGAGATTTAAATTCAGATGGACTACTAGACATCATCTGCCTTTTTGGAGCAAATACACAAGGTGTTTTCGCTTTTTACAATCAAGGAGATGGCACTTTTAGAGAAGAAAATTTATTGTCTTTTGAGGTAGGTTTTGGAAGCACTTATTTCAACCTCCAGGACCTAGACCAAGACAATGATTTAGATCTCGTCATCAGCAATGGAGCACCAGGCAATTATCCACCTATTCTCCAAGCAAATCACGGCATCCGTTATTACACCAACGATGGGAACAATCAATTTACTGAGTCCTTCTTTTATCCTTTAAATGGTGCCCAAAAAGTACTACCGGCTGATTATGATCAAGACGGAGATCTTGACATCGCAGTCATTGCTTATTATCCAGATTTTCAAAATCACCCAGAACAAAGTTTTATCTTTTTAGAAAACCAAGGAAATGGTCAATTGACCGCTCGAACCTTTGCAGAAGTACAGTCAGGTCGTTGGTTAACTATGGATACGGGAGACCTGGACTTAGACGGAGATTTAGATTTGATCCTAGGTTCTTTTGCGCAGAAAATTCAACCAGCCGTTGGTCTTTACGAACAATGGCTAGAAAAAGGTATTCCGTTTGTTGTTTTAGAAAATCAATTGAAATAAAATGGATCCGAAAATCAAACAGTTGTACCAATCGGTTATCCTAAAAAAAAGTAAAGCGCCTTTTAACTTTGAAAAACGGCCAAAGGCTAAATATAAAATCGAGGCGAACAATCCGGTTTGTGGAGATCGTTTTACGCTTTATCTGGATATTGAAGGGGAGCAAATCAAGGATGCTGCATTTTATGGCCATGGCTGCGCCATCTCTAAGAGTGCCACCTCAATTCTTACCCAAAAT
>CAXIDD010000348.1:0-5940 GCA_964021975.1 uncultured Saprospirales bacterium
AACCGCCAAGATTTTGAGTCCATCTAAAAAAGTGCTATTGCCCGACTTGAAAGCGGGGTGTTCCCTGGCAGACTCTGCTCCGGCGCCGTTGTTTCGTGCTTTTAAGGAGAAATACCCAGAGCATGTAGTTGTTAGCTATATCAACTGTACGGCAGAATTAAAAACAATGACTGATATCTGTTGTACTTCTACAAATGCCAAACACATCATTGATAGTATTCCAGAAGATCAACCCATCATTTTTGCGCCAGATAAAAACCTAGGGGCTTACCTCCAAAAAACAACGGGTAGAGAAATGGTACTCTGGAATGGAGCTTGTATGGTTCACGAAATTTTTTCCGCGGAGAAAATTATAAAACTGATGCAACGCCACCCAGAAGCAGAGCTTATTGCACATCCAGAGTGTGAAGAGCACCTTGGATCTACTACCGGACTGTTGAACTATACCATCGAAAGTGATACAGAGCTATTTATTGTAGCGACGGAAGCTGGTATCATCCACCAAATGCAGAAAGCTTCTCCTAATAAGACCTTTATTCCTGCACCACCAAACAATACTTGTGCTTGTAATGAATGTCCACACATGAAGCGCAATACTATGGAGAAACTATACTTGTGTATGGAACATGAACAGCCGGAAATCATTTTACCAGAATGGATCATTGAAGATGGTCGTGCTTGTATTGATCGGATGTTAGAAATCTCAGCGAAAGCCGGCTTATAAAGCTCGGATCAATACTTCGATTCTTTCGTTCATCTCCCGGCCTCGGTCAGAAGTATTATCGGCGATTGGATAAGTAGCGCCATAGCCACTTGCATTAATGCGTTTAGAAGCAATTCCTTGTTCAATGAGGAATTGCTTTATATTTTCCGACCGAATAGCGGTAATTGATTGCTGATCATCCCAGGTGCCAGCATCATGCGTATGAGCCACCAATTCTATTTCTAAAGAGTTATAGGCATCCATAATGGTAGCCAGCAAAATCAACTCTTGCTTTAATTCGGACTCCGGTTGCTGTTGATTATCGAATTGGTGGTATTTAATTTCATACATTTCTCGAGAAAAGTCCATTTTCTCAGACAACAGGAAGTTGAGCATTTTATCCCCAACAGAACCTGATTCGATATTAACGCCCCTTAAATCTCTTCGGGCAGCTTCCTCTTCCGGGGTCGGTGGTGCTGGAGGTTTACGTAAAACGACAGGATCTTCAACTGGCATTTCTGCAAGCTCAAAATTAGTACTTGTTTCTGGTGTCAAGTAACTGGTAATTGCTAAACTTAGAAAGTAAATAGAAGCTCCCATCAGTAAAATAAGGAGCCCAACGAGTAAATTATTTTTATTCATAACGGGGCTTATTTCCCACCATCATCACCACCTAAATCACGACGCTCCGGAAGTTCATAGGAGATATCAATGTCATTGAGTACCAAATCAAGGATTTCATCCTCTCCGATCACATAGCCATCTTTTAAGCGATGTCCATAAATACGCCCTATGGTTCCCCAATAAGAAGCAGATAAACCGCCTTTAAGATCTTTTAATAAGTTAAACATTGAATCATCCAACTCTCGTTCGATCATCTTGAAAAGGATCATGCCTTGCGTCTTAGTGAGTTTTCGCAGTGGGTCTTCAAATTCTTTTTTTAGATCTCTTTGTAACTGACGAATGTATTTTTTCCGCTTCGAATTCTTTAAATCTGTCGTTGCATATTCCATTTCTCTAAAGATCTTGATGGCTTCAGAGGCGTACGGATAAACATGATAAGCATACCGACGGTATCGACGATACGTTTTAAGATCCTCTGGATTATCAAACATTCTCATAGAGGAAATAGAAACATCTCCTAAGTCGGCCATGATCAAGGTATCACCACACTCATCAATCATATATTCAAAGGGCATCCCATCAATACTGATTTTTCCTCTTTTCTCCGTCTCTTCCTGTGCTTGAATATTGGTAGCAAAAAATACCAACAGCAAGGATAATGTCCATAATGCTCTCATATTATTCAATTTAATACCTTTAAATTTACATCAAAACAACAAATAATGCTCATAATAGATGTTAATCTTAATTGATTTAGTGCCTCGTTAAAGACATAACTTGTGCTTTCCTACCTACTTAACGAAAAATTACATTTATTTTTTATAATCTTGGGGTCATTTCTACACCGACCTCCAATTTTAATTTGGAATCCATAAGTTACAGGACATGAGATACGAGGCCATTGAACACAACTTATTTATTACCAATCGTCAGCGTTTTATGCGCAAGATGCAGGCTGATTCTATTGCCATTTTTCATTCTAATGATTTAATGCCCAGATCAGGTAATGTGTTTTATCCTTTTCGACAAAATTCGGGTCTGTTTTATTTAAGTGGCTTAGATCAAGTGGATAGTGTAGTCGTGTTATTCCCTGATTGCGTCAAAGAAGGATTTCGAGAAATTGCATTTATCAAACGAAACAATGCCTTTAATCAAATATGGGAAGGCTCTGGTCTTAGCAAATCTGAAGCCAGAGAAATATCTGGTATTCACCAGATATTCTGGATAGATGAAATGGAAGTGATTTTACACGAATTAATCCTCCTTGCTAAGCGCATTTATGTTAATACCGAAGAGCACCCTCATCGTACCCATGATCTTGAGCTAAAAAACCACCGCTTCACCAAACAACTGATGAAGCAATATCCTGCTCACAAATATCATCGTGCCCAGCCCTTGCTTAAAAAAATCATGATGATTAAGCAAGCACCGGAAGTGGCCCAAATTCAAAAGGCGATTCAAATTACAGAAGGGGCTTTCCGCAGAATACTCCCCAAAGTCAAACCAGGTCAACTGGAATATGAAATCGAAGCTGAAATCACTTATGAATTCACTAAAAATGGTGCTAATGGCCACGCCTATCCGCCCATTGTAGCAAGTGGTATCCGAACCTGCGTTTTACACTATACTGCAAACAACCAAGTTTGTGCCAACGGTGATCTACTCTTACTAGATATTGGCGCAGAATATGCCAACTATACCTCAGATATTACAAGAGTAATTCCCGTCAACGGCCGTTTTAACCAACGACAACGTGCCGTTTATCAGGCAGTTTTAAAAGTACTAAAAACCGCCCGCCAAATGTTAGTACCAGGAGTGCTACTAGATGATTACCATCAAGAAGTAGGTCGCTTATTAGAAGGCGTATTGATTGACCTGGGTTTATTAAGTCCAAAACAAATTGCTCAACAAAATCCAGCTTATCCGCTTTACAAGAAGTATTGTATGCATCAAATCTCTCATCACCTTGGATTGGGCGTACACGATCTCGCTAATTATTATGATCCCATCATGGCTGGAATGGTTTTCACCTGTGAACCTGGAATATATATTCCAGAAGAAAAAATCGGTATCCGGCTAGAAAATGACATCCTAGTGACAGATCAGGGCCCCATAGACCTTTCTCAGGATATTCCCATTGAAGTGGATGAAATTGAAGCGCTTATGCATTCTGAAATTTTAACCTCATGAAACAAAAATAGTATTCTCCCGTATATATAAGTTATCAAAAATAGCTGCTAAAAACTTTCTTTTCTTTAGCTAAGTTGTTATTTTTGAAGAGAATACCCTTCCTATTGAATACTCTGTGTACTAAAAGTGTGAATCCTTTTAGGCTATTATTATTTGTAATACCCTAAATAATTAAGGCATCACTATCATTTTAATTCAACGACCAGAAATTCAATTTTTAGCCATTTTTAGAAGAACCTCTCATAAGTAAACTCATGAAAATAAATTTACAACTTAAGCATTGCTTATTAGTCTTGATTGTTAGTGGTCTTCAAAGCACTCTTTGGGCACAAGACGATACTAGCCAGCCAATTGATACCTTTAGTAGAGACTCTCTGTATAACTACTGGATTAAATTCCCTGCAGATACTCAAACTACCTGTTTAGGACAGATTAATGTGCCAGGCTTAGAATTTGCAGAGTTAGGCTGCGACCTATTGGCCATCGGCTCTTCGGATGATTTCTTTTCTGCCGCACAAGACTCTTCCTGCTACAAAATTCTTCGTACCTACCGTATTATCAACTGGTGTGAATATAATGGCCAAGCGGCTCCAGTTGTCGTCGGTAGAGATTGGGATGATTGGAATGGTACCAATCCAGGACGCTGTAATAGAGATCCTGATGGCAATAACCGACCTGGAGATTCTGATTTTTATGTACACGTCAAAAGAGACTTTAACGATAATTTACCAGATACCGTTTGGTATGATGCAGATGCAGATCCTCACAATAATATACCAGACTATCCTTTAACTGAAGATATAGAAGAAGGTTATTGGTGGCGTGTCATTAGTGGGAGTGCGAATAAAAATACAGAAGATTACTACGAAGGCAATTGCTCTACCTGGTCTTATGATGATGACGCGAGCGATAGTGATATTGCAGGTAATATAGCTCAGGATGATTCGGACGACCGATATGGTTCCTTTGGTTATTGGCTTTACACCCAACACATTAGTGTATATGATGATGCAGCTCCTGTGATAGAAGTTGGTGGGCCGGATGCTTTTTTTACTGAAAGCGCAACAGATTGTGGTGCTAGTGTTGTTATTCCTTTGGTTATCTCAGATAGCTGTAGTGACAACCAACCAACCATTGAACTAATTATTGACATAGGCAATGACGGGACAACGGATGGAGAAGTAACTATTCTTTGGAATGGAAGCGATTATTCTTCTAATTTAAGTATAGGCGATTACCGGCTTATCATCAAAGCTTTTGATGATTGTGGCAATTCAACCGAAGTTGAAAAAATATTTTCTGTTTTGGATGGTGTCGGTCCTGCCCCAATCTGCCATGATAACCTTATAGCAGAAATCAATGAAAGCGAGATAGATACGATGCCACCAATGGCTACGATTTGGGCAAGTGATCTAATTGCTTCTAATACTTTTGATTGCTCAGGACAATCTGATAGCCTTCGTCAAAATAGAAGTAAACTTGTGACCGATTTTTCCATTAATCGAGTAGGAGATCTAGTTGATCAAAACCAGAAAGGCTTAAACTTTTTCTGTGGAGACCAGAGTCCGATCGGCGTTCCAGTGGAAATACACGCTTGGGATGAGGCGGGTAATCATGATTTTTGTACTACAGAAATTTTCATCCAAGATAATATCAATACTTGTTCTGCTCCAGTTGAGGTGAGCGGTATTATCCAAACACCCAACGGAACAGCAGTTCCCAATGTGGACATCCGAGTATCTGGCGGCATCAATTATATTGACCAAACAGACGACAAAGGCCAGTATAACATCCGGTTGCTACGGTCTACTGGGGATGTATTTATTGAGCCAAATATTGAGACAGACCCTTCTATTGGTATCTCAACGGCAGACCTAATCAGAATACAAAGGCATATCGTTGGTAGCCAACCCTTCGATTCTCCTTACCAACTATTGGCATCAGATTTAGACAATAATGGCCGTGTCAATTTTATGGATTTAATCCGCATTAGAAAAACCATCCTTGGGATTGAAGAACCGACCGCTTATGATAAATACTGGCTATTCATAGCGACAGATTATCAATTTCAAGAACCAATGTCACCCTGGAATGAGGCCTTTCCAGAAACACGTACCGTCGATGGAAGCATGAATTTCAATGAATACCAAGCCAACTTTTTAGCTATAAAAATTGGTGATGCCAATGAATCAGCTGTAAATCAAATAGAAACAAGAAGTCAACAAAAAGCACAATTAAGCCTCCCTAATTTAAAATTAAGTGCTGGCCAAACGTATCAAGTACCTATTCATCTAAAAAATGGCCAGCAATTTGAAGGCTGTCAATTTGCATTGACCTGGGACACCGAGACGATAGAAGTCTTAAGTGCTGACACTCCCTCTGATCAGGCAGCCATTCATTTGGACACAAAATCTGGTAACCAC
>CAXIDD010000349.1:0-5934 GCA_964021975.1 uncultured Saprospirales bacterium
TTCGATCTTAGGAGAAGATATTGATGGTAAAAAATATTATTGGTCTTTTAGAGATATAGTGTTTTTAAATGATGATGTTAACGATGGAATTCATGTTTTATAAGAAGGCTAAAGCGTTTAAGCACATATATCTGAAGTACAAAGGTGTAATTAATTTTTAGTTTAAAATCAAAGGAAAAATGCGGGCGGAGGTCTGGCATTGTTTGAGCGGAGCGAGTTTGCCAGATCAAGCCTTTTTTTGGTTCGTTTTTTGGGGCGATTGCCAAAAAATGAACATGCTAGAGCAGAGTTCTCAAAATAGAAAATAATTCAAATTTGCTACTCAATGCCCACCAAATTAAAAGCCCCTTTGATTAAAACCTGATCCGTAGCAGAGAAAGATTCAGGATTGAGGATCTGTACCTGACCATCTTGGGTAGTTCCCAGCTCAACCATATGTTTTTTAAATGCCCATTGGCCATTATTTTTATCCTTTTGGACCAGTACATATGCTTGCTCTTCTTCATAAACAAGGGCTTCTTCCGGTAAACTTTTGGCTTCTACTTTGTCTAAAATAACCGCTGCTTCCACATACAGTCCAGCAATAGATATGGATTTTTCTACTGCTTCACTTAAATGGGCGTGTACCTGGACTACGCGACGATCTTCATCAAGGATCTTACCAATCAGGTAAACTTCTGCCTCATAAGCTTCGGTACTTGCTTCTGGTAGTCGAAACTGAACTTTCTGCCCCTTCTTTACTTTTAAAATATCTTTTTCAAAGATGAATAATTCCAAGTGTAAGTGATCGGTATTAATTAGTTCTACAGCGACATCAGTAGGGTTGAGGAACATGCCCTGACGTGCCAATACTTCTGAAACATATCCACTCGTTGGTGCATAAACGGCGATAGTACTAACCAGATTTTCGGGGCTAATTTTATCGGGGTTTATCCTAAGTAGTTGCAACCTTTTTTTGAGGCCTTCAATTTGTGCTAAGTGGGCTTTGTATTCGGATTCTACTTTGAGAAAGTTTTTCTCCGCTGCCACGTTTTCTGCCACTAAGGTTTTTTGTCGCTCATAGTCAGAAGTTAGGTAACTTAACTGCGCTTGCGTCTCCAAATAACTTTGTTGCATTTCAATAAAGGCTGGATTTTCTAAGGTGAAGAGACGTTGTCCTTTTCTTACAAATTGTCCTTGAATTAGATCAAAACTCCCTACGTATCCACCCGCGTAGGCACTAATTTTCACCTGATTACTGGCAGGTACTTCAATTTTCCCAGTACTTTGAATGGAATTTGCAAAAGAGAAAGTTTGGAGGGATCCCAATTCCATTTCAGCCTGTTTGAATTGTTGATCACTAACCAAAATATCTTGTACTTCGCTTGCTGATCCAAGATCAGTTCTTTCTTCGGAATTAGAATCCCCTTGGCAGCCACTTAAGAAAAGTGTTGTCATCAATAGTAAATAAAAATTGAAATAACGCATATCGTCTAGTTGTAAAGATTTGGTTTTGAAAACTAAATGCTACTCTGGCATCGAGTATTGTAGGTCGATGATGGTCAAGTTATATTGAATGATATTATCTAAGTAATGCTTTTTCATCCGATTGGCATTTTCCAAGGCTTGGATGAATAGCAGCAAATCTAGATCACCATTCTGAAAAGCCTGATAGGCATTTCGAGTGATCTCTTCGGCCAGTTGCTGACCTTCTGTTTGATAAAATTGAAGGGCTCTTTCGTGCTTTCTCAGTTGAATTAATAAATGTTGCTGTTCTGCTTCCAAACGATTCTTTTGATTGAGTGCTTGCTGTTGGATGAGCTCTTGTTGAATGCTTGCTATTTGGATATTAGCGTCCAGGGATTTGCGAAAGAGTGGAAGCCCCATTCCCAATTGAAAACCTTGGTAAACCCGGCTACCAGCAGCGGTATTGGCCCCTAGAAAATATTCAACATTTACACTAGGCAGTAAGCGTTTTTGCTCTACTTCCATTTCTTGTTCAGCTACCTGACCTGCCGCTTCATAATATTGTAACAAAGGATGTTCTAAGTTAGTTAGATCTGGCCGATTAAGAGGGCTTATCCTCGAAATGTTAATTCTAAAAGCTTCTTTGGCTTGCACCCATTTATTGAGGCTTTGATAATTGGCTTCAATATTATCTGAGCATTGCGCCAATTGCAGGGCAATTTCTTTCTTTTTAGTTTCGGCGGTAATTTTTTCTAAATAATTACTTTCTCCCAATTCAAATCTTCGGGTAGTTGCCTTTACCAAGTCTGCGTATAGACTATCCAAATAAGTATAATTATCAAGAATATTTTCCCAATAAAGGATTTGTTGGAAAGCTTTAGACACTTCTTTCTTTAAAACTTGTTGGTCAAGTGCCAATTGTTTTTGTTGTAAAATGACTTTTTGGGCGCCGAGTGCTTGTTTACTTTTATAAACACCGGGGAGATCAAAATTTTGTTGAAATCCCAAGACCGTAATCGCTTGACCATTTTCAGCAATGTTGTTTTGGTCGCGCATTAGGTATACTTGAGTTTTTTCTAAATCATAGGCTGCATCAAATAACTGAGCACGTTGCTGTATGGTTAATTGTCTGGCCTTTAGTCCTGTATTTTGATCTAAGGCGATCTGAATAACTTCTTCCAAACTGTATTCCTGAACCTGTGCATGTGACTGCTGTGGTACATAAAACATTGGAATTAAGAGGAGTAAGAAATTATACTTGCCGTTGCGGTTATTTTTTACAGGGGACTTGTGAAAGAGGGCATACAATACCGGTAGAATGATTAAGGTCAGAATGGTTGCGGTAATCAAGCCACCCACTACAACGGTTGCCAAGGGACGTTGTACTTCCGCACCGGCAGAAGTAGAAAGTGCCATTGGAATAAAGCCCAAAGCAGCCGCGAAAGCAGTTAACAATACAGGCCGAAGTCGATCTCTAGTACCTATTAAAATTCTTCGATTTAAATTGTGCATTCCATTGGCTTTTAGTTCTTTAAAGTGCTCAATTAAAACAATTCCATTAAGTACGGCAATTCCGAAAAGCGCTATGAACCCTACACCAGCAGAAATACTGAAAGGCATGTCTCTAAGGTATAAAGATAGGACGCCTCCAATCGCTGCAAGTGGAATAGCACTGAATACCATCAAGGCTTCTTGTATAGATTGAAAAGCAAAAAACAACAAAATGAAAATGAGTAATAAGGCAATCGGAACAGCGATAGATAAGCGTGCTCTGGCATTGCGCAAATTTTCAAATTGGCCACCGTATTCCAAGGAATAGCCAACCGGGATTTGTACTTTGGATTCAATAATTGCTTGGACATCTTTAACGACCGATTCTAAATCTCGGTTACGCACATTGACACCTACCACAATTCGTCGTTTGGTATCATCCCTGGATATTTTGGCGGGTCCTTTGGTATAACTGATTTCTGCTAGTTCATGTAAGGGTATTTGGATACCTCGGTCAGATATAAAAGTGGTATTTTTAATGTGTTCGATATCTGTTCTATACTGAGGTTCGTAGCGAACTACTAAGTCGAATTGCTTCTCGCCTTCAAAGACACTTCCTGCTGGCAAGCCTGCAAAGCCCATCGTTAATAGTTGGTTGACTTCAGCAATACTGATACCGTATCGAGCCAACTTATCACGTTTATAACGGACACTCATTTGTGGCAAGCCAGCTACCTTTTCCACCGAAATATCTGCGGCACCTTCTACGGATTCAATGGCTTGTTTAATCTCCTGTGCTTTGAGATTTAATACCTCTAAATCATCCCCAAAAAGTTTGATGGCTAAATCTGCCCTGACACCAGTAATTAATTCATTAAAACGCATCTCAATAGGTTGCGTAAACTCATAATCTAGACCAGGAATTACGGACAAAGCATCTTTAAAGGCATCTGCTAATTCGTCTTTATTTGTTGCTGAAGTCCAGGTGCTTGGAGGATTTAAAGTAATGATGACATCACTTTCCTCCATCGACATCGGATCTGTTGGGACTTCCGCTGCTCCAATTCTGGTGACCACCTGCCGGACCTCCGGAAAAGTATGTAAGATTTGCTCTATTTGAGTGGTGGTTTCAATTGTTTTACTCAAGGTTGTACCTGTTTTCAAGACGGGTTGAATAACAAAATCTCCCTCATCCAAAGTGGGCACAAATTCGCCTCCCATCCGCATAAATAAGAAAGCAGCGATAGCTAAAATACCAATTGCTATACTGAGTACGACTCCTTTGAAACGCAGCGCCCAGCGAATGACCGGACTATAAAGTCGGTTCAAAAAAGTAATAATGCGTACGGAAATATTGCGTTTGCCTTGTGGACTGGGCTTGAGTATTAAAGCAGCCATCACCGGGACATAGGTGAAACAGAGGATCATGGCACCAACCAGAGCAAAACAAAAGGTCATGGCCATAGGTTGGAACATTTTTCCCTCTACCTCGGATAAAGAAAGTATTGGAATAAAAACGATGATGATAATGAGCTGACCAAAAACAGCGGATCGTAGCATCTTACGGGTACTATTAAAAGTGATTCGATCAATGACTTGAGTCCGTTCTTGTCCCCGTAGTGGTAAAAGTTCTTGACTTTGTTTGCTAATTTGAAAGGCAATATATTCCACAATGATCACTGCTCCATCAATAATGATCCCAAAATCAATGGCTCCCAGACTCATTAGGTTGGCATCTACTCCAAATAGATACATCAAGGAAATAGCAAAAAGCAAGCTCAATGGAATGACTGAAGCAACTACGAAGCCTGACCGAAGGTTCCCTAGGAGAATTACTACTACAAAGATGACGATGAGACAGCCCAGAATTAAATTTTCTGCCACCGTATTGGTAGTTTTTTGGATGAGTTCGCTGCGATCTAGGAAGGGATTGATAAAGACCCCTTCCGGAAGGGACTTCTGAACCTCGGCGACTCTAGCTCTAACCCGCTCAATAACGGCCTTGGAATTGGCATCCTTGAGCATCATGACCTGGCCCAGTACTTTTTCTCCCTCTCCATTTGCGGTAATCGCTCCGAATCGGGTGGCATAACCAAATTGAACTTTTGCAATGTCTTTAATTAATACGGGAACGTCTTCTCTTTTGCTAACAACGATTTGCTCAATATCTTGCAACTGATCAATGAGCCCTTCTCCACGAATAAAATAACTTTCATTGGTTTTCTCGATATAGCCTCCGCCCGCTACGCTGTTATTGTCAGCGAGCGCTTGATAAATATCGTGTAGAGAAATTCCCATTGCCTTCAAGCGTTCTGGGTTGACGGCAACTTCATACTGTTTTAACTGTCCGCCCCAAGTATTTACTTCAACGACTCCTGGGATACCAGATAGTTGTCTTTTTACGATCCAATCCTGGATGGTACGCAAATCCATAATGGAATACTGGTCCTTAAAATCAGGCTTAACATCTAGAATGTATTGATAGATTTCGCCTAGTCCGGTGGAGACCGGTCCCATAAAAGGGCTACCAAATCCTTGGGGGATCTGTGCCTCGGCACTTTTGATCTTTTCAGCAATCAATTGGCGTGGTAGGTAAGTGCCCATTTTATCCTCAAAAACAATAGTAACAACGGAGAGTCCAAATTTAGAAATGGATCGTATTTCTTTCACCCCAGGTAGATTGGCCATCTCCAGTTCTACCGGATAAGTAATAAACTGCTCGACATCTTGAGTAGATAAATTCCTGGAGGTGGTGATGACCTGTACTTGATTATTAGTGACATCTGGTACCGCTCCAATCGGGATATTGGAGAGTGCATATAAGCCGAACCCAATTAGGCCTCCTGTGAAGAGAAGAATAATTAGCTTATGTTGAATGCTGTAATTGATAATCCGTTCTAGCATATTGATAATCCGTTTTAGCTAAACCTAAAGGTCGGGCAGTATTTAAAAAAGAAGGATAGTATTTCCTTAAGATTCGCTTAAGATTGGTCTAGG
>CAXIDD010000350.1:0-5915 GCA_964021975.1 uncultured Saprospirales bacterium
GAAGGCGGACATCGGGTGCCCTTTATTGTTCGCTGGCCAGGTGTAATTCCGGAGGGGCTGGTATCTGATCAAATGACCAATACTACCGATATTTTTGCGACCGTGGCTTCAGTTATAGATTATCAGCTAAAGGATGAAGATGCTACCGATAGTTTTGATATGCTTCCAGCTATGCTTGATATCCAGGATAAGGAAAGATCGATCCGACCACATTTGCTCACGCAAAGTTTCAGAGGGGAGTTTCAGATCCGACAAGGTCAATGGAAATACCTAGACCATATGGGATCTGGTGGTAATAATTATGAAAAAAATGAAAGATTGAATAAATATATCCTTCCTGAACTGGCACCAGAAGCTACTGGCCAATTGTATAATTTGGAAAACGATCCTGGAGAACAAAATAATTTATTCTTTGAGGAGGCAGAAAAAAGAAAGGAACTCCAAGCTTTATTGGAGCAATTAAAAAGCAGTGGCCGTAGTGCGCCTACGGCCCGGCAGCCTATTGGGATTAATAGAATTCATGAATTGAGCGATGCTAAATAGGAATAACATCTTATTGTAAGATCTCTGCTTTAGGTCTTTTAGACTATTTTTTAGCACATCACAAGCGTCCAAAGAAATGTTTTTTGCTACATTATAATAGCTACTCATATTTTCAATTCCTTGGATTGCTCTTTCAAATAACCCGTTAGCATTTTTGTTAATAAAGGTTCGTCATCTACTATAAGTAGTGTTGGATTATGCCTATTCATGTTTTTATAGGTTGATTAGTATTACTTGGTCACTTTGATCAAAAGAGATCAAAGTGACCAAGTAGTATTAGAAGCTTAGCTAAATATTAATGGCCATGTTTTACCGCATAGCCTTCCTGAGCCCAAATTAGAATACCTTCATCTAAGATGGCCGTATTATTATAACCTAGTTTATTCAATTTACTAATTACTTGTCCTGAGGCCGCATGAGGGCAAGCACAATAGGCTACAATCATCGTACTACTATCCTTGGGAATGTGTTTTAAAAATTCTTCTGGGTCTTCATAGTAAGGCACTGGAATGGCCCCAGGAATATGCGTTTGCCTCCAGGCAACCTTTGATCTAGCATCTAACAAGACCAGTCTTGAACTATCTTCAAGTGCTTTATTGAGTTGTTCAGCGGAAACATAGAGCCCTTCCCTAAGCTCAAATTTTGGAAGTATGCCATTTGGATTTAGGATATAATTCTCTGGACTTGGTTCCATAATTGAATCTAATTCAGGGGTATTCCAACCAGAAGCCCTACTTCTTAAAAAGGCAGTAACTCCATCAATTTCTTCTTCACTAAGCGTGTCTTTATAGGCTACCATTGGCGTACCGTCTCTTCCTTCTTTTATAGCGTAACGTAAAAAATCATCCGTTGCGGTTGCGAGCAGCATTGGGTTTCCTAAGGCTGGTGCAGAAATACCTTCTCCTTCCTTTCCATGACAGTTAGTACAGTGCGTATTATAGATCATTTCACCAAGTGCTATGTCACCAGCTACAGGATCTCTAGAGAGTTCAACTGGTTTTTCAATACCCGCTTCTTCTTCCAGCCACTTTAAAAGCAGTTCTATTTCTATTAAGTTAAGCGGTCCTCCCAATTGGTCATAATAACCTGCCATAGCAGACTCCCCTCTTCCATATTGTATCGTATATCTTAAAAAGTTACCGCCTTTTGAGGAGGCCAATAAAGATTTTGAACGCAAGGAAGGCGCATTATCTGCCACATAACCTTCTCTGTCTTTACCGTGGCATAACGCACAATACTGTAGATATATTCCACTAGCATGATCTCGTGCAATACTGTCTAATTTCCCTCCAAAATTAAGATTCAATTGCGCTGCTGCTAAAGCTTGCTCTTTTGGCTCTTCGATGAATTCTAGATTAACACCATAAGCATAATCTTTTAAAACCGTTAAGCTACCTGATATGGAATCCCAACGAATTCCATTCTCTACTAAATTGTTTTTTATAAAAGCATGAGTTTCCTTAATGTCGTTTACCTCAAAAATTATTCTAATTATTCCAGGGCCTCTTTCTTCTAAAAACGCTGAAAATTCATCATCACTAGATTGAGGTGCTTTGACTATTAATTGCTGGTGTCCCTTAAGTTTAAAATGCAGACTTTGCTCTGAAGCGTTCTCCTCCATTTCTTCTAAACCCATTTTTAAGAAATCCGTTTTAGCCGCTTTTAAATCTTCAACTACCAGCACTGCAGCTGTAATACCAAGCACACCATTTGGATGCTTAATAAAGCCTCTCTGCATATTATAGAAGCTAGGCCATTCTGACATTCTTTCGTATGGGAAACTAGAGAACTCCGCAAATTGAGGAAAATGTGCTGGCTTCCTGTCAAAACCCAGATAAAAATCATCCATGGTGTTCTGGTCCCATGCACCTCCACTAGAAAACCTATTTGCTTTTGAATAAGTCCTAATAGAGTCCATTGTGAAACCTTGCGAAGTAAGCCATGCATTAGTACTATCTATAGACGAACTAGATATAGAATATAACTTTGCCCCCTCTTTTTGTTTTAAAAATTCTCTCATCAAGGAATCTCTTGATGGAACTATCGTATCTTGAACAGCAAGTAATTCAATGGAGGACATATTCGGAAATGAAATGGTACTACTCAAGGTACCTTCGAACAGACCTTTTTCAAAACCATCCGGATTCTGGAATGAAAATCCAAGTTTTTCTGAAAAATATTTTTTCGTACTATCAATATTTTGCACAGAAATGACCGCACTATTAAAGCCATAGCCTCTTCCTTGAAGAAAGGGTTCTTGCTCGACGGGTTCTTGTTTACAGGAGAAAGTAACAAGCATAGGAACTAAAAGAAGTGCTATAAATACACACTTTCCAGCTTTTCTAAAAATTAGTCTAATTAACTCTGTTTTCATTAGATTTTAGGTTTTAAGTCATAAATTATGTAATAATTATTCGGTATCAAAAGGTATGCCTATAGAGTCATTTATGCCCGCTTGACAACATAAATTCAGCTCCTCTTTTAGGCCGTTTGCGGTTATGGAGATAATTGGAATGTTTGCTTTTTTATTATCAAATTTCTAATGGTTGGGGTCGCTTCATAAACATTCATTTTTGGCATTTGTACGTCCATGAGAATCACATTAAAATCACCTGAACCCCCATAATCAAGGCCTAAATTATGCAGAAGCTTGGCCTGAAACGCATCATTTTCCATTAATCTGGTAAGCTCAACGCCCATTAATTCATGATAAATATAGTTAATTGAAGCTTAATAAGTGCTTTTCAATTATCAGAAGGTCTTTTAAGTTATCAAATGCAAATAAATATTACTTATCTTGTTATTAATCAAAATGAAACGTTTAAAAGCTTTAATTGTAGAAGACAATGCCTTTGTGGCGACTGTTTTAGAAGATGTACTACAACAGTTTTCTAAGACTGTTTCATTAGTACAGCGAGTACTGGAAGAGCAGCGCTGCAATTGATTAAAGAGCAGTATCCCAATGTCGTTTTCCTAGATATTGAATTACCTGACATGTCCGGTTTTGAGTTGTTAAATCAACTTAGGGGGATTAACTTTAAAATCAGCTTTACTACGGCATATAGCCATTAAAGTCTTCCACTTTAACGCCTTAGATTATTTGGTCAACCCGATCAAAGAAGAAGAGTTGAAAGAAGCTATTAGACGCTTAGGCGTATACTAAAAATGATACACAAGAAATTAGAACTGCTTTATCTAATTTAAATACAAAGTCCGCAGCTGATCAAAAACTAATTTTACCTAGTCAATGATAACAAAGCGCTTTCCTCTAAAAAACTAGCCTATTTTGAAGAGATACTTGAAGACAGGGAGTTCTTTAGGTGTCATCGTTCTTATTTGGTCAATAGCTACCATATTGATGCCTTAAAAAAGGAGTATTCCTCCTTAAAAACAATGGTGTAATTCCAATCTCGAGACGGAAGAACACCGAAGCAGAGAATTGGTTTATTCGGTTTGAAGGGAAATGAATTGCTTATCGAATTATGGTCAAACCAAAGTACTGATCTGCTAAGACCACTAAGAATAAGCTTATAGCGCAAAGGAAAAAAGTAATTAAGTTGAATTTCAGGCTTAACTTGTGTTTGATAGAAAGCTTAATGATTAAAAATAACAGGAAGCCACTCAGTATTATTGAAATAGTATACAACCCAAGTCCAAAATGTAGCCCGATTCTACCCTCATCATTAGCCTCAAACACATTGGCGATTCCAGCGAAAAAACGATAAACAAAAGGGAAAAAGAAAAATGCGTACAGCTTACTGTTCTTAGTTTTGTTTAGAAGGAAATAAAATAAAATTGCTTGAGCTACTGTAAATGCTGGGCCAGCAATACTGATGATATTACCATGCCATTTTTCTGTATATTTCCCAGAAATAGGAGCGGCGCCATTCATGGTCATCGACATTTTATTCCCAAGTATTTCTCCTGTTATCCAGTGTGCAAACTCGTGAAAAAAGCAACTCAATAAAACCGCAATAAAAAGGTAGGCAAGGTAGCTAAGGTTGATTTTTTGTGTCATCAGTTCGTTTTAGTAGACATCTGCGACTACGCTATATCGTCGATAGTTGATGAATGTCTTCAACCTTATTGATGAGCATAGAGACGGGTTCCCCCTATCGTGCTATGCAAACTTTCCGGCGAGCATTCTTAGAGGCTATTATTGGCCGCTGCTAAACTCAAATAGCTTCTTAGAAAAAAGAACCTTACCCAAGTAATTTTAGAAAGAATATAAGAGCGGCACAGTAATATAATGATGTTTAAATTTAGCACTTTGAACTACTTCCGCCACTTTTAAACCTACTTGAAGTAGCTTATAAAACAATTAATGAACCTAAATCCATATATTTCCCTTTTATAAGTCTATTTTTGCTCTTTATTAAATCATAATACCCCAAACTGAAAACCATTACAAGAATATTAAGATGAATCGCGAACTCAAACTACACAATAGCTTAAGCAGAGAAAAAGAAGTTTTCAAGCCTATGCACGAAGGGTTTATAGGTATGTACGTCTGTGGCCCAACGGTCTACAATGATGTCCACCTAGGTAATTGCCGCACCTTTGTCAGCTTTGATATCATCTATCGCTATTTGATGTATTTGGGTTATAAAGTGCGCTACGTGCGCAACATTACCGATGTAGGGCATCTACTCGATGACGGTACCGACCGAATGGCCAAAGGTGCCAAAGCTGAAAAGCTAGAGCCCATGGAAGTTGCTCAAAAATACACCAACTCCTTCCGCGCCATGATGCGGACCTTTAATACCTTGGAGCCAAGTATCGAGCCTTCTGCTTCTGGACACATCCCGGAACAAATCAAAATGGTCCAGGATATTCTAGATAATGGCTATGCCTACGAAAAAAATGGTTCGGTTTATTTTGACACGCTCAAATTCGCCGAAGAACAAAAAATATACGGCAATCTTTCTGGTAGAAAGATTGATGAACTTATTTCAGAATCTAGGGACAACCTCAAAAATCAAGGGGATAAAAACCATCCTTCTGATTTTGCCATTTGGATGAAAGCATCCCCAGAGCACATCATGCGTTGGGATTCTCCATGGTCCGTTGGCTTCCCGGGCTGGCACTTGGAATGCTCCGCGATGAGCACCAAATACCTAGGCGAAGAATTCGACATCCATGGTGGTGGCAATGACCTTAAATTTCCACACCATGAGAATGAAATCGCCCAAAATGCAGGTTCTTGTAATCACACTGGCGCGCGCTATTGGTTGCATACCAATATGCTGCTCATGAACGGCCGCAAGATGTCAAAAAGTGATGGCAACACCATCTCTCCATACCAATTGTTTGATGGAAACAGCCCACACGTATCGAAAGGATATAGTCCCATGGCGGTTAAATTCTTTATG
>CAXIDD010000351.1:0-5892 GCA_964021975.1 uncultured Saprospirales bacterium
CTTACCGAAGCAATGCCAAATAAGAAGTTATCAATGACTATGTTTTTCAAAGTATGATCCGTTGTTCCTTTGGGTACAAATTTGGAATAAGTCCATTGAGGAGCAGTTGTTTCTCTCCAGTAAATTTTATACCCTGCCAAATCCTCGTCTTCCACTTCATCCCAAAGCAATCTGGTGGAAGGACGCACGGCCCCACCGATTTGCACATTTTGGGGTGCAGGTGGTGCCCATCCAAGGCTGGCCATAGCGATGGCATTTACGCCAGTTAATTTTGCAGCGTATTCAAAGTTTACGCCCTCGATTACATCGCCATAATCGATGCCATCCTCAATTCTTAAATCTTGGTGCTGACGATTATAGTTTTCGTGGGTTTCCATAATCCGAATTCCAGGAAAACCTTGATCATTGAAAGGACGATGGTGCCCTCCTCTTCCAAAACGATCCAAACGATAGATCATCATCGCATTGAGGTTGGTACAATATTGATCCGTCAGTCGAGCTACATAACGCGCTAATTGCCTGGACGGGCCATCTACTTCACCACCATAAAAACGACGCCAGGTACGATCGCGCTCGTTTTCTTCTACTGGTGTAGGCTCTGAGAAAACACGAAAAGTAGTATTATCGATCACCCCATCGATTCCTTCAATATTACCAATCATGTCGTTGTTCAAAATACCCATTACTTCCCAGCCTTCTTCTTTCGCTACTTTGGCCATGTGCTGACCGCCAAAAAGTCCTTGCTCTTCTCCAGATAGACCAGCATAAACGATGGTAGATGGAAATTTATATTTAGATAAAACACGTGCAGCTTCTATGGCACCGGCCATGCCAGATGCATTGTCATTCGCTCCTGGAGATTCTGAAGTGGCATCCGTAGAACTACTAACCCGAGAATCAATATCTCCTGACATAATGATGTAACGATTTGGATATCTAGTCCCGCGCTGATAAGCCACTACATTGACTACGTAAACATCTTCTGGAATGCGTCGATTTTCTGATGCTTTTACTAAGTTGTATTGAAACTCTACTTCTAAGCATCCACCACATTCTGCAGATATCTTTTCGAATTCTGCTTTGATCCACCTTCGGGCAGCTCCTATACCTTGAGTAGCGGAAATCGTATCTGATAAGGTGTTTCTGGTGCCAAAGCCGACTAAGGTTCGAATATCTTGCTCAATCCGTTCAGGAGAGGCCCCATTAGCAATATCGTATAATCTTTGATCAGATTGCGGCGGGGCTTGTTGTCCCCATGAAAATGTACTTAAAAAACAAAAAATAAGCATACAAATTAAAGGAAGGCCTTTCATAATTTAAATGATTTTTAAATAGTTATTTTGAAGGAGTAGGTTTACTAGATCCTTATTTTTTGGGTTGCAAATCTATTTGACGTTCGGTAACGGTATTAATTTTTTCTTTGCTAAAAAACAAGGGAAAATATTGGTCGTTTGCCCAGGTCTTAAATAAGTTTCGATAGTTTTTATGTTCGGGATCACCAGATTGTCCAGGCGAATTCGTTGCTAAACAACGATCCCAATCGCCTGTATCTACAATGATTCGGAAAGAGGCACCACTCGATTGGTTGTAATTTCCACCGGTACTATTTACGGTATGACCATAGCCACCACGTGGCGCGGGTCCAACCTCTAGCTTCGCTCTGTTTGCTGCATCAACAGCTGCGCTAAGTGGATGCTTTAGGGTTATGTGTTTTAGCTTTTCCTGGCCATACTGCCAATTCTTCATGTCCATACCCACTTTTATAGACAAACTCTTTAAGGCTGATTGTAAGGCATCAATCAGTATCTGATCCCGAGCAGCAAGCGCATTTTCACCGAAACGTCCATCTGGCATTAACAAAAGATCAATAACCTGTTGAAGTTGAAGCGAAATATATCCTCTGACGGGCGTAGGCACCAATCTATTTTTTAAAGCTGTACTGAGCGCTTTTTCCCACTCTACATAAATAGAAGCTGCAATAGAGTTTGTAGTTAATTTGTAATCCCATTCTAGTAAATACTGCTGGGCTTCCTTTAGATAGTCTTCTTCAATTTTAATTGGCTTCAATAATGGTACTAGTGTCCGAGCGGGGATAGATAGATAATCTGTTTGTAGGGCCGCCATATCTGCAAGTGTGTGCTTTCGGCCAGAACTCAGTACTTCTCGTACACGGTTTCCCCGAAAGGGGTCTGCCTAGTTATAGCCAAGTGCATCCCAATGCAAATATTCTTTGGGCGTGACATTTTCATTAGCAGTTGCAAACATTCCACTCGGTGGATTATACAAATTGGGTTTTGCGGTAATGGGTAAATAACCATCCCACTCGTAACGACCATCTCCGGGTACCGGTACCATTCCACTCCAATTCCGACGCACAGGCGCAATACCAACCGATTGCCAACCAATATTTCCTTGCCGATCTGCCCAAATCATATTTTCTCCGGGGATGTGGCTAAAATTACAAGCCTCCTGAAATTCTTTAAAATCTTTAGCTTGATCCATGCGCAAACTGGCTAAATAAGGCGAACCACCGTATTCTAACCAGCCACAACGGACTGCATAGGCCGTATTCTTTTGGATGTTTTCATAAACAAGAGGACCATGCCTAGTATATTTCAAAGATACAATAGCAGCGTTTTGCCCCTTTACAGGAATGGTATCTTTAATGAGTCGCATATTTTCCCAAGCACCTTTATACCAGTATTGATTGGGGTTATCTGGATTGAGTTGATAAACATAAAGATCTTCAGCATCTGTTCTGAAAACGGTCAAGCCCCAGGCGCCATAATCGTTATGACCTATCGAAATCCCTGGGATCTCTGGTTCGCCACCACCGATAACGTTCCAGCCTGGTGCATTCAAGTGGACCATGTATCGTAAGGAAGGAACCGCTTGTGTGCGGTGTGGATCGTTCGCCATAAGTGGGTATCCACTTGCAGTATGTTCACCGCTTAAGATCCAGTTGTTGCTTCCAATATTGGTATACTCCTCTATTTGATCTTGTTCCCAACGCCTATTTTCCGTTTTCGCTAAACTGCGATAATAATCTAGGTTAACATTTTTAGCTGCACTAATAATATCATCTGGTGTAAACCGGACAGGCTTGCGGTAAGCATCATATAACTCTAATATATCTTCTTGCAATAGTTGGGGATCAATCGCTGGGTCTATATCTAAAATTGGTTTTTTAGGGTGAAACCAGGATAGATCCTGAACTTTTTCAGCACCGATGATTGCTACAGCTCTTGCTGTATTTAACTCTTTCCCAATGTTACCTAATAAACCTTGGTGTCTGGAAATCACCGTTTTAGCTGTCCATTTTTGAGGTTTTATATCTAGAAGCTCAAACTCAAGTGGCAATAGGTCTGGATTTTCATTCACATAATCAATGTAAGCATTTACTCCTTTCACAAAAGATTCAATGATCAAAACACCGCGTGGATGATAATGCTCCATTTCTGTTTCCATATCGCCTCTAAACTGAAACAATCGGGTTCCAATATCTCTTTTTAGCTCTCGTGGTCCTAAAATTTCAGCAACGGTTCCGTTGGCTTGTCTACGCCAAACTTCAAATTGAAACAAGCGGTCACTTGCAGCATAATAACCTTGGGCAAAAAATAAATCTGCTTCAGTTTGTGCATAAATATGAGCTACGCCCCACTGGTCGACTTTTATCTCCACGGCTTGTTCTAAGCCGGCGAGACTTAAAGATTCTTGAGCTTGGCTCCAAAGAGAGCAGTAAGTAAACAGGATAAGGAATACTAAACGCATAATAATTATTTGGTCAAAGATGAGATAGGTAAGTATTGCTATTGAAAAGGATCTATTTGAGCTCTACAATCATTTCAATTTCTACGCAAATATTACGCGGTAAAGATCCCATACCGACTGCAGCGCGCGCATGCTTTCCTTTTTCACCAAAAACTTCTACCATGAAATCAGAAAATCCATTGATGACCTCTGGCTGATTAGCGAAATCCTCTGTAGCATTGACCATGCCTAACACTTTTACGATGCGATTTACTCTATCTAAATCACCGATCTCTGCTTTTAAAGCAGCCAATTGGTTGATGCCTACAATTTTAGCGGCTTCATAACCTTCCTCAACCGTCAAATCTCTACCTACTTTACCCGTAATATAGGTACCATCGGCTTGCTTAGGGCCTTTGCCCGCAAGAAAAACCAGTTTGCCAGTAGTAACAGCATTAACATAATTGGCAACAGGAGCAGAAGCTTCGGGCAAGGTAATACCCATTTCAGCTAATTTAGCATCAATAATACCAGTAGATTCACTGGTTTGAGCTTTAGCGGTTGGCGCCTTTTCTGTAGACGTTTGACAAGACATCAAACCAAGAAAGAGGGCTATTAAAAGGAAGTAATTACGGTTCATCTTCGTGTGGTTTTAATCTGAAAGTTAAAAATTTTTACAGAATTAAAACGTACACGAGGATAAACAGCGGATTGGATACTCTAAATAACTTTAATCTCTAGCAAATTAACGATTACAACTAGCTTAAATGCTAGAGCAATACCTATTAATGAGTTTAAGAATTATCACCATTGGTAGCGGCAGAAGTATTGGTTGATAATTGAGCCAAGCGTTCTTCATCAAAGAAATAAAGTAAATCACTAATGCGCTCTTTTAAATCGGCACGATCGACAATGAAATCTAGGAAACCATGTTCTAACAAAAATTCCGAGGTTTGGAATCCTTCTGGCAAATCTTTTTTAATGGTCTCCTTGATGACTCGTGGCCCAGCAAAACCAATCAAGGCTTTTGGTTCTGCAAAGTTTAAATCCCCAAGCATCGCAAAAGAGGCTGTCACACCACCTGTAGTTGGATCCGTCAGGAAAGAAAAGTAAGGGACACCTGCCTTGGCCAATTGGCTTAGCTTAGCAGAAGTTTTAGCCATTTGCATCAATGAAAAAGCAGATTCCATCATCCTGGCTCCTCCTGATTTAGAAATAATCATAAAAGGAATCCTGTTTTCTCTACAATGGTCAATGGCTTTGGCGATGCGTTCACCAACCACTGCCCCCATAGATCCACCGATAAAAGTGAAATCCATAGCAGCAATAACCAAAGGCCGTTTGTTCACTTTCCCCTTACCTACAGTGATGGCATCTGTGATGTCATCATTCTTTTTATAGGCTGCTTCTAATCTAACTTTATAGGGCTTGAGATCTTCAAATTTAAGAACATCTTTAGCGCGTAGTTCTTCGAAGAGTAATTCATAATTACCATCAAATAAGATATCAAAGTAATCATAGGAACCTATTCGAACGTGGTAATTACACTTTGGACATTTGAGAAAATTATCCCGTAATTCTTTGGTCGTACTTGTTTCTTTACAAGATTTACATTTGTACCAAAGCCCTTCAGGTGCTTCTTTTTTATTCCGGGTAGCCGTTTGAATACCATCTTTCAACCTTTTAAACCAACCCATACAACATCTTTTTTACGATTCTAAAAAAATAGTATTGCTACAAAAGCTTTACAAAAGAAGGATGAAAACCGGAGACTACCAAATTTTCAACTAGGATTTATTTACGATCACTAAGCCTATAATAGGAGAATGATCTACCTAAAGAATTGAATTTGAGCCCCCTGTGTGAAAAGTTTACTAAATCTTACCTTACAGTAGCGTTTATCTAAGCTACCACTTAAATTAATATTGGTATGCCTTAACTGTATTCACAAAAGCCTTGACGCCGTCTAATGGGGTATCTGGATATACGCCATGCCCAAGATTCACAATATGCCGTTGCCCAAAACGCTCTACTAAATTTAGCGCAGCCTCTTCCACTTCTTTAGTTGGTGCATACAACTGACAAGGGTCTAAATTACCTTGCAATATTTTATCCGGGCCTACTTTAGCTCTAGCGAATTCT
>CAXIDD010000352.1:0-5882 GCA_964021975.1 uncultured Saprospirales bacterium
CATCATCATCGAATCCCCAAATGATAGTCTTGAACTGATTCAAGATTTCTTTATCTTCATACTCATCTTCTGTATTATAGATAGGCTTATAATTCCACTCAATTGCCCACTTATCATAGTCACCAATACCGGGAAATAATAAGTTCGTTGGCATGTTGTCTTCCGGTTGTGCGACATAGTTGAAACGCGCGTAATCCATAATCGAGGAGGTGTGTCCGTTCTCCCTTAGATAGTCTACATCTCTCAGTTTTTCTACCGGTGTTCCGTGGCTCGCACCAAAGTTATGCGCTAGACCAAGCGTGTGCCCTACTTCGTGGGAGGAGACAAAGCGTATCAATTCACCCATCAAATCTTCATCAAGTACGTTTTCTCGTGCACGTGGATCCACCATTGCGGTTTGGATGGTGTACCAATTCTTCAATAAAAGCTGAACATTGTGGTACCAGCCAATGTGGCTTTCCAAAATCTCACCAGAACGTGGATCGTGTACATTGGGTCCGTAGGCATTCGGGATGGTAGACGCAAAATAACGGATAACTGAATAACGCGAATCATTCAGGCTCATCGTAGTATCATTCACTGGCCAATCTTTGGCTTGGATGGCATTTTTCCAACCCGCTTGTTCAAAGGCCGGCTGCCAATCTTCTACTCCTTGTTTCAGGTAAGACACCCATTTTTCAGGCGTAGCAGGCTCGATGTAATAAACGATTGGTTTTTTAGGCTCAATCAATTCGCCTCTTTGCTGGGCAGCCGCATCAGCCGCATTTTTAGCTTCCAATCTCCAACGAACCGTGAATAATTCTGGTTTTGCTCTTTGATTATCCTCATCAAAAACGGTATAGCCATTGGCAAAAATACCTACTCGAGGATCGAATAAACGACGCTTCATAGGTACCTCTGGTAACAAGACCATTGAAGTATTCATTTCCAAGGTAATGACCCCTGTGTTTCTACCTGCGATTAGGTCAGTGGTACGAGGGCGTCTTCCTGGAGGAGAAGGATTAATAGAAGGTGGACTAACACTAAAGGTTTTCACTGAGTTCACTTCTATATTAATAGGGTAAGCCGCAATCTTTTTGATAAATGAGCGATCTTTTTGGATTGCTCTAATCTTATACCGTTGCTTACTGGTAGAAGGCAGAGTAATCAAGCTATTGTCTCCTTCAAAAAATTTGGTTACTTCGATTAGGACTGAGGTATCTTTCCGTGTGGCAGAAATAGGGAATGCTTGAGCAATAGGTTGAACATTGGAGTTTTCGATAGCGGTGTAAAGTGGCTGCAAAGTATCAGGAGTCACATTCACATAAGAGATCACCCGCATGAAAACATTTTTCTTAGGTCCTTTTTCAAAACGGATCACTTGTTCGTTCGCCTGTTCTCCTCCGTAGCCTGCTCCAGTTGGTGCTTTGGCAATTCTAGTAACGGCTAGGATATCCCGACCAAACATAGCATCTGGAATTTCGAAATAGTATTTTCCTTCTACCTCGTGGACATTGAACATACCTTCCATGGATTTGGCCTTATCGGTCACAAAATCTGTGAAGGTTTTTTCTTTTTTCTTTTTGTCCTCTTTTTTATCGCCTTCTTCCGTTTTATCGGTGTCATTTTTGACTGGAGGTTTAGCACCTTGAGCGAAAGTTAATTGTACGGACAGTAGGGTACTCACAAAACAGAGTAACAACAGCCGTGTCCAAGTATTTTTAAACATTGTAAAAAATTATAATTATAAAATGAAAAGATTAGTTTCTTATTTAAGAAAATCTAGTAGTTGGCAGCAAAGCACAACTACTCAAAATGTATTGATGGGACTGCACAAAATAGATATTAAGCTAAAAAGAAGGTATTAATCTTGATAGACTGCGCCAAACAACCGTCTAAATGGTCATTTTCCTAGATTAACATCAAATTTAAAGACGCTATTTCAAAGAAATTGTTGTCTATTTCCCTTGCTATTAACTAAATCGCTTAATCAATTTGCTATAATCTCGTATGCTTTTAACGACCTTAAGCATATCAGGAAGTGGCATCGGAGCGATTCCTCTTTTGTAGTTTTTTACGCTAATTTCTTGTACCAGCTTCCAATGTTGCATGATGGTGCGAAGTGCATCAAAGTAGGACATTTTAGAAGAGTCATAAATATGAGTAGGTTCTGAGAAAACCCCATTCAGTTCAATTATTTTAAAATCTTTTCCTGCCCGCAACTCATCTAAGCTTTGACATTTGATATCAAAACGACCATAGTAAAACCCATCAATATGGCGGGCCAAACGATCAAAAACTTGCGTTAAGGAGGCATCTATTTGATCATTTCCATTAATAAAAAGCGTGCCTTTAGAATGATTACCAATCACCCCTAGATTTACTTTTTCTCCCTTAGCGGGGACTTTATTTAAAATGGTTTTATGGGTTTCTTGCAGCCGTTCCATTTGTAATAATGCCCGAGGTTTTTCTGACACTAAATCCAATACAGTTGACTGTCCATCACCAATAAGATGATTTCTCCTTTTTCTTCATCTGGCATGCGAGAATAAAACACACCGACTTCTTCTGGGTATTTCAAAAATTCCTGAATCAGAAAATCTATTGGATATTGCTGAATAAAAGCAACTAGAGCTTCAAAGTTGTTTACTTTTTTTACCAAGAGCCCCCGGAAACCGACATTAGGTTTCACGATGATTGGATAACTTAGCTTGGAAGCTTCTATAGCGCGTTTAATCTCCTCGACTGGCATTCCATTGGGCACAAAAATAGACTCTGGTCTTAGTTCCTCAGGCATCAGTGCAAGTGTATGGTATTTAGATTCCATACACATTCCACCTCCTTCCAAAGCTGGATTGGCTGGTGTGAAAAAGCAGATATGTTTGGG
Organism: uncultured Saprospirales bacterium; assembly: GCA_964021975.1. GTDB lineage: Bacteria > Bacteroidota > Bacteroidia > Chitinophagales > Saprospiraceae > DATFKA01. Next base: position 2,867 of record CAXIDD010000352.1, read on the forward strand.
ACGCAAAGCAAGGTAGGGTCCATAAAAGAGCATAGGCCAATAGAAGGCCAAGGAGGGCCAGTATTCCCATTGGGTCATTTTAATAAATCCAGGTTGATTTTTAAGTCGATTCCACCACTTCACCTTCTAAATTTATTTTAGCTTTTTTAATAGCCTGGTTGACCAGATCATGGTAATGCATCGCTATACCATTTTGGTTACTAATTACATTGGTAATGCTTACCGTTTGTACCATTCCCAGACGATTCATAATCACGTCATTCCAGGGATCTCCATCTCCCGCATGCTTATGGAAGTCCAAGATACTGCTTAAATTGTAATTTTCTTGTGTCTTTTTCCATTCTTCAAACCACTCTTCTCTTCTTTTTTGGGCATTTGCATCATATAAAGTAGCTGAAGACCAGATATGTAAGTGGTCAGTTGCTAATTTTTTATAATACTTTTGGGAGCCATCCCAACGCAATTCTGCTAATTCCCCTCGGTCAATTAATACAAAGGTAAAAGGCTCTAGACCATCAAAATTATAGCTTTCCGCAAAATCAGATAAAGAATTATATTCAAAACATTCGAGGACCATGATCCCTCTACTTTTACGATAAGGAGGCGTTCGCTGGTGAAATTTAAAGGCGCCGTTCAATAAACAAACTACCTTATTTTGACCAGATGCGGCAATCCAGGTACCTCCAGCCTCTGTATCTCTTGGGAATAACATTGGCTGACCGTATTGCGTAGTAGACGTAATATTTTGAGGAGAGCGACTAGCTTGCTCGTCGCGATTAGAGCTAAGAATGAATCCTCCCTCTCTTTGAGGGACAAAAGTAACCGTACACATTCAGTTCAGTATTAGTAATAAACAATGACCTCGGAAGCAGGCTTACGAGTTAAAACAGGTACTTGTGCATCTTCTGCTGGATATCCAACTGGGAGTAATAAAAAGGCCCGTTCGTTGGCAGGTCGATCAAGAATTTTTTGTAAAAAATTCATTGGACTTGGCGTATGTGTTAAGGTCACCAAACCAGCCTGATGAATCGCGGAAATTAAAAACCCCGTTGCTATACCGACTGATTCATTAACATAATAATTCTTTTGCTTTTCGCCATCTGGCCCGGTATCATATGCCTTCTTAAAAACAATAATCAAATAAGGGGCGATTTCAAGAAAAGGTTTGTGCCAGTTCGTATTGAATTTTTCCAGGTCCTTTAGCCAGGAATCGGACATCCTACCGTGGTAATTTTCGTATTCTTCTTCTTCAGCTGCTTTTCGGATTGCAGACTTAGTAGCGGCATCTTTAATCACACAGAAGGTCCAGGGCTGTTTGTGCGCTCCAGAAGGTGCTGAGCTGGCCGTCATGATGATATTTTCAATCACCGCCTCGGGTACTGGACGATCTGAGAATTCTCGGACAGAGCGTCTTTGATCCAATAATTCGTAGTAATCTTGACTACGCTGAATTGATTCTTCTGCGCTGTATCCAGGCGATTGGTAGGGCAAAAAAGCTGTTTTTTCCTCCATCATTGGTTATTAATTAAGGATTGGAGCGACTAACCGGTATAATTTTCCCACTGAACAATTGTTGCCCATGTGTACAGAAATGGGCAACATAAGCACCCATTTGTTGACTATTAACGGGTGCTTGATACCCAGGAAAAGCATTTTCCAACATTTCGGTTTGAACGGCTCCTAATGCGAGGCAATTTACAGCAATTTTTTGACTTGAAAGTTCGTGAGCGAGACACTCTGTTAAATTTGCCAAGGCAGCCTTACTTGCAGAATAGGCCGAAAGTCCAGGATATTTACTGCTCCCAGCGTAGCCACCCATGCTACCAATATTGACAATATGTGCTTGAAAACTCTCTTCTAAATGTGGCAATAATAAACGAATCAAACGGACATTGGCAAAAAAATTGACTTCAAAAGACTGTTGCCAATCCTGTTCGCTAAGCTCTAAAAAAGGTTTATTGATTAACAATCCGGCATTATTGATCAAGACATCTAAACCTTGCATTGTCCTTATTTGAGCAAGCAACTGATCTTGATCTATTTGTTGCAAATCCATTTTTAGGATATGGATCTTTGCGGTATTTTTTTGATCTAAAATACTGCTTTTTAGTTTTTCCAACTGATCTTGACTGCGTGCTATGGCCAATACTTCATGCCCTGCAATAGCCAATTCATAGGCTGTTGCAAAACCAATGCCCTTACTCGCTCCTGTAATTAATATCTTCATAAAGAATGCTTCTAAGAAACCACAAATCCTATAAACAAGAAATTATACATCACCTAAGGGTGGACGCATCACCAGCTCTTCGATTAAGGCCGTGTCACCAATTTTCCAGGCACTAACAATTGCGTTTCCAATGTCTTCTGGTTGCATTAAACGTTTTGGGTCAATATTGGCACCATCCCAGGACCGGGTATAGGTAGCGCCTGGTAAAACGGCGGTCACTTTGATTCCGCGTTCTCGCCATTCTTCCTGGAGTGCTCGGGTATAGCCCAACAAAGCATATTTGGTTACGCCATAAGATCCACCACTGGGGAAATACTTTTTACTGGCTACGGAGCATACATTAAAGACATGGGCATTACCACTTTTTTTCAGGGTATCATACAGATGACGTGTTAGGCGAACTGGCCCGTATAAATTGACATCCATCATATCACCAGTGAGAAAAAGACCGGCATTATTTACCAGTACATCTACTTGCCCCCAGGTATTTTTTATTTTTTCGGCGAAAGCCTGTACGTCTTCTTCCTTAGATAAATCCGCTGCGTACGTTAAAATCTGGATACTTGGATAAGCTTTGGCTAAATCCTGCTGAGCTCGTACTAGATCTACTCCAGTCCGAGCCGTAATAGCAACATTAGCACCTTCTTTTGCAAATGCTTCTGCAATTGCGTATCCCATACCTTTGGTTCCTCCGGTTATTACAACATTCATATCAGCTATTTTTAAGAGAGAATGCAAAATGAGGGGCAAAAGTTGTGTTGAGTACTAAACATACTTCAAACAAAGACA
>CAXIDD010000353.1:0-5877 GCA_964021975.1 uncultured Saprospirales bacterium
CTCTTCTAGTGGTAGCGTTTCAGTGTAGTAAGGCGCAGCACCCCAAAGATTGGTAATATGCCAATAACACAAACCTCGGACAAATCTAGCATCTGCAATAATATCTGTTTGTGCCGCTTGACTAATCGCCTCATTGCCACTTACTCTTTCGATGACAACATTAGTGTTTAGAATACATCTGTAAAGATCTTTCCAGGTGTCTGAAACACTCATTTTCTGGACAGATACATCAGCTAGAGCTTCATTCATCGAGTAATTACCAATGGGCTCTACAAAGTTAGCAGAACGATTGGGCTCAATAATATCTGCGCCATTATCATAAAAATGATCCAATCCAACCTGTCCATAGATAGAGTTGTTTTTTAGAATGGCATAGATACCATTCATGGCTTGTCTCGCATCATTTTCAGATGCAAAAAAAGTTTCTGGCGAAATGATCGCTCTTGGCTCTTCTTCTAAAAAGCTCTCACAGCCAAAGCAGGAGAAAATGATGAAGGCACTGAAAAATATATTTTTAACTTTCATGTGTATTTATTTTTAAAATAGATTCAAATTTTGGTTCAATTAGACAAAATTTTGAACCTATGTTTATTTGAATGTTAGGTTTAAACCAAAGGTTAGAATTCGTGGATTTGGATACTCTCCATCAGAGTAACCTTGTGCAATATTACCTAAACCACTTCTTCCAAATCTACTGGTCTCTGGATCTATTAATCTGAAATCAGAGAATAACAAGAGGTTAGACCCTGTAAAATAAATGGTTGCATTCCGAATACCTCGAATGGAATTAGGCGCAAAATTATAGGCTAATCTCAAAGTTTTAAGACGTAAATGAGAACCATCTTCTACATATTCAGAGTTACTTGGTGTATTGGTCACGGCATCTGCACCTGCTCTAGGAATATCAGAGGTAGGGTTTTCTGGTGTCCAACGATCCGCTAATTCTGCAAATTTTGTGGTTTCTCCACGATTAAAATAATGATTACGCATTCTTAAGTTATACACTTCATTCCCCAAAGTCCCCTGGAAATAAAAGGAAAGATCGAGGTTCTTATAAGAGAAGGTGTTTTCGAATCCAAAGATCAAATCTGGTGTTGGGTCTCCTAAAATTACATTATCTTCTGTTGAGATAATTCCGTCACCATTCAGATCCTCAAACCTGGAGCCTCCAACTACTTGTGAAGTTAAACCAGAAGCATCAATTTCTTCTTGACTCTTCCAAGTACCTAAAAAGTTAACCCCGGTAAAGACTGGTACGGGTTGGCCCAAAATAAGCCGTGTATTACCAGAGCCAATAATTGGATCAACAATTACATCAATGAATTCAGCTCCTCCAAGGTCCAAAATTTTGTTATTATTAGAAGACAAGGTCAAGGTGGAAGTCCAATTGAAATTCTCTTTGGTCACATTCCGAGTCGTTAAAAGGAATTCGACTCCTTGATTTTCTAAAGACCCAACATTTTGCAATTGACTGGTAAAACCAGTTTGCCTTGGTATGGCAACATCCAATAATAAATCTTCTGTCTTCTTGTAATAATAGTTGAGCTCGGTAAAGATTTTACCACCTAAAAACGAAGCCTCTAATGCTACATCAAATGAACTGGTGGTTTCCCATTTTAAATTTGGATTAGAAGGCCTACCTACGGTGATACCCGGTACTTCTACGCCATTAAGGGTTGTATTCGCTTCTGTCAAAAGTCCAAGCGTTCGGTAGGGGCCAATGGCTTGGTTACCAGATTTACCATAACTAGCTCTTAGTTTTAAATCTTCGATAAAGTTTTGGTTGAGCATGAATGCTTCTTCAGAAATTTTCCAAGCACCAGCTACCGACGGATAGAACTCGTATTTATTACCAGGAGCAAAAACGGAACTACCATCTGTTCTACCTACTAAAGTGAAAAGGTATTTGTTTTTGTAAGTGTAATTCAAGCGTCCAAAGAAGGAGGCAATTTGAAATCCAGTGAAGCCACTCGATACGACTGCTCTAGTAGGGTCAGAAAAGCCCAGGTTGTTAAAACCTGCCGCATCACTGGTGATACCGAATGCTTCAGATTGAGCGATTTCTGTACTTACTTTTTGAAAAGAAGCACCCGCCAGAGCCGTCAGACTATGATCTGTTCCAAAATCAGATTGATACTGTATGGTGTTTTCATTGTTCCAACCCGTACTAGCTACGGTACGTACACGCGCATTACCAAGATCTCCTACCTCAAGGTAGTCAGGTCTTTGACTAGAATTGAATACATTTTGTTTCGTGTTATTAAACTCTGGGTTGAAAGTGGAGCGAATGGTCCACTTTGGAGCTGGGCTATATTCTAAATAAACCGTAGCTAATAAATTATTGGTGAAAGTCTCATTTGTATTAAGCTCTCTATTGGCAATAGGATTAGAAAAAGGAGAACCTACTACTTCATTAAAGCCATTGAAAGAGCCGTCGTCATTATAGATAGGTTGAGTAGAAAGGGTTGCAAAAGCATTACCAAAACTTGCTAAACCATTGTCTCGATTAAGTCTTGAATAATTCACTCTAAACCCAGCTTTCAATTGATCACTTAATTTAAGATCCAAATTAGACCGGAAAATGTATTTTTCAATACCTGAGCTTTCGATAATACCATCTTGGTTGAAGTAGTTTAGAGAATTGTAGTAATTAACATTCCCGTTTTCTGAGGAACCAGTAATGGAGACATCTGCATTATACATGGCAGCAGGATCCATCAATAGATCGTACCAGTCATTATTTGGATAAGTAGATGGCGCATTTGGAAAGGGCTCTGCTGCGGATCTAAAGCGAGCACTTTCGTTGGTAAAGGCAATCTGCTCTGCTTGACTGAGCATAGCAGGTCGCTCTGGTACCAATTGTGTGCCTGCGGAAAGATTAAGGCTAACTTGAGGTTTTCCTCCAATACCGCCATCGCCACTTTTGGTGGTCACCAAGACTACACCATTTGCTCCTCTTGAACCATAGATAGCAATAGAAGAAGCATCTTTTAATATTTCAATAGATTGAATGTCATTAGAGTTGATATTATTTAAATCGAAGTTGGTTCCGACCACAATACCATCAATTACCCAGAGTGGCTCATTACTTCCAGTGATGGAGTTACCACCTCTTACTCTGATTACCGTTCCTGCACCAGGTGCACCACTAGTTTGGGTCACTTGTACACCGGCGGCTCGACCTTGTAGCGCTTGATCAACCCTGGCAGTTGGTGCCTGTGTGATATCTTCTGCACTTACCGTAGCAACAGATCCTGTTAAATCGGATTTCTTTTGCGTACCATAACCTACGACGACCATTTCATCCAGTGTAGTACCAGATTGCATGGTAAGATTAATCATAGTACGAGTTCCTACTTCTTCGGTTACCGTTTCATAACCAATATAAGAATACGTCAATGTCTTTTCGCCATCTACAAGGTTTAGAGAGTAACTACCATCTATGTCGGTTACGGTTCCATTGGTGGTCCCTTTTTGCATGATATTTACCCCGATTAACTCCAGGCCTTCGGCATCTTTGACAACTCCAGTAATGGTTTGTCCTTGTACAATAGTAGAAAAACTCATTAAGCAAAAACACAGCATTACTAACCAAGCAGTACTTTTGAAAGGGGGAGCCTGTTTTGGTAATAATAGGTTTTTTGTTTGTCTAGTTTTTATCATAATAATGTAAGTTGAATGAATAATAAATAATGGTTCTATTAAGCACTAAAGTAGTCGAGCAACAAGTGCTTTATTAGTGTTGATAAATCGAAATTATTGAATGGAAAGGAGGATCATATCCTGTACTGTACTATGCTGAACGGTACAGTGGAATTGTATTTAGTAGTTTTGAAGGAAAAAACAAAAGAAAAGATGAGGCCTTTATTCCCAAATTTATTTAAGGTATAATGGCAGGATTATAGTACTTTGTTTTGTAGTGAGACTGGTTAAAGTCAGCGCTTTAGAGCTTGTTTTACCTGAAAAGATAACTGTTTGCCTAGGTGGGTATGGGCATTTTGGGGAAGGAAAAATAGGTAAAAAATTCAGTAGTTTAAATGGAATTTCGATCAATAAAATTGAAATCATTTTTGATGTTCGCTCTTTTATTATCTAAAATCATTTTAGCTGCTTTGGTACCCATTTTTTTAAAGTCTGTACTTATTACAGTAATTCCTAAAAGTGCTTTTAAAGGCGTGTCATTGTATGAAATGATACCAATGTCTTCTCCTAGTTTGTAATGTCTATCTCTGGTTTGCTGGACTAGGTTGACAAGATCTTCTTCAGAAATAATGACATAGAGATCCTTTAATTGAAGTTCCATCCCATCATAGATAGTATCCAGTATTTCGAAATCAAATTTATTGCGTGCACAGAATCTTTTAAATCCAGTAATTATTCCTTGTGGATACGGATAGACTGCTTTGTGTGGATAAACCAAGATGATTTTCTGGTATTTCTTAATTTTTTCAATACCAGTAGTTAGCGCATTGTAAATATCACCTGTAAAGTCTTGGTAGACTCGACCTACGTCCTTTGAAAAACTTTCCAGATTGCGATCCATGATAATCAAGCGATCATCCGGAAGCATCCGAATGGTTTTTAAAATTTCCTCTGTACAGCCCATATGCTGTAAAGATTCATTCCTGAAATGAGGCATGATTACATAGTAGTTGTATTGGTTTTGTTTCTTCTTTATGATATTAACAAAAACAGAAGGCTCACAATGATAGATATGTAGATCAACGTTGGCATTCGCCCCTAAGGCATGAACAAATGCATTGTAAATACGCATTTTATAGGTACTCAATTTATTGATTAAAAAGAGCACATCTACTTTAATGGATAAATTTGTTTTGGAGATGTAAAAGCCTTTCCCCCTTACGGAAACGATAACATTTTGTTCTTTGAGCAAACGATAGGCTTTATCAACGGTATCCCTGGATAGATCATATCTTTCACTTAAGGCATTGATAGAAGGGATTTGATCGCCCATTTGCAAGTCTCCCTTGTTGATGCCGCTAATAATGGAGTCTGCTATTTGCTTGTATTTAGGCACCCTTGATGCTACATTAATTTTTACATACTTGAAATCCTCCATAATTTTTACACTTTATGCTAAAGATGCTCTTTTTGCTAGGTAGTTCAATAAAAAATACTTCAATACTCCACCGCCTAAGTTATATCAATTTTAGATTTTTTAATAGGAGAACGTATTTTGGAATACTTGTCTCCTATTTTCACACTTGTTATTTTCTCTTTTTGGAAGTCTACCAAAACAGTTTTTTACGGCCCTCTGGGTTAATTTAAAAATACCTTTAGCTTCTTAAGAATCAGAATAGTACAGGATGGGATTCTAGCTTTTAGCTTATAAGTTTACTTCGCTACGATGTAGGAAAAAATCAAAGAAATCAAAAATCAGGTTTTAAGGGGAAGGATGAATTTTAATAGCTTCTTAATAGACCATAAATTAATCAATTCATGCAACTAAACCAAAGTCAAAAAAATACCGTTCCTCTACAGGTGTTAAAAAATATAGTAAAATTTTCCATTGTTTTGGCGATGATCGTTCTAGTATCTTGTTCTCCAAGAAAATCGGAAACCCTATCTGAGCCACCAAACATCATCTATATCTTTGTGGATCAACTTAGTGCCAATATGATGAGTTGTGCGGGTAATCAATGGTTAGAAACACCCGCAATGGATTACATTGCAGCGAATGGCATTCGTTTCACTCGTGCTTATGCTACGAATCCAGTTTGTTCGCCAGCACGAGTTAGTTTAATGACTGGACGTTTTCCTGGATATTTTAAAGATGCAGATGGTAAGGAAGTGCGTGAAAATAGAGGCTCAATGAAAATCCCACAGGTATCACAAACCGTTTTGCAAACCTCCTTA
>CAXIDD010000354.1:0-5875 GCA_964021975.1 uncultured Saprospirales bacterium
TCACTGAATTAATAGTCACAAAATCCTGACTCTCAGGAATTAAAGCAACGTTGATGGCATTATCTGAAAAATCTCCACGAATCCCAGGGCCACTCACAAAGAAGCCAAAGACATCGTTGAATACATTGTCTACGTATTCGCAGTACTCTTCCGAAGCAAAGACATATCGAAAAGTAACCACACTATCTAATGGCGTAAAATCAAATTCGAGGGCAGCTACATCCATAATGGTATCTATACCTGCCAGTTTGCGTAAATCTGGATCATTACTCGGTATATTGAATCGACTTCCTTCTCCTCCATCATCGTTAGGACCTTCTGCATTATCGATGGCTCCCGTTGCTAGAATAATCCCTTCTTCTAATCCAATTACGGATGCACCACTTTCAAAAAACCCAATACTCTCTGGACGTCCTTCCGATTCTATATTAAAAATATTCTTACAGACACCTTTTACAAAAATATCCTCTACCAATTCTTCTGGCGTAAAATCATCAATAGCATTGATCCCATTGGCCGGCAGGACCGCACTCGGACCACTTATCCAAGGAAAAAACATCCATAAATACCAAAGTAAAAAAGTAGGGATCATAATCGGCTTTTAGTCCAAACGGTTTTTTACAAAAAAATTATTTAAAAAAACTAAAACAATATAGAACCTTATTGAAAATCTACCGTATATCAAACATTGAGAGGTTCTAATTTATTTGGTACACAGTATCCAAAAATTTGGCTGATTGATGTCCTGCGGAAGAAATTCTGGTTATACTTTAAGAAAAAAACTATATTTAGGATACATTACTGCCAAACTTGGAATCGATTGATCTATTAATGTATCGGTCTATAAATTCCAAAACCAATAAATTAAAGGCATCTACCGTAAAATACTTTTTGTTTTTTCAGTTCAAAAATGTTCTTGGATAAATTTAAAAGTATTTAACCTTCTACCCCAAATGGATTAAAGATAATTTTACCCTTAACTTCATTTTTTAATTTTATTTGTAATAAAGCACAGTTCACTATTTTGCGCCCTGCTGCTACGATCTTTTTTGATCTACAAGCAATAAGGACTGAGTAATTTGCGCTTTATTAGCAATTCATTACCCTTATTTTCCTTGTAGCTCCGTTAGTGTTTGAAACCATTAACTTAAATCATCAAATCTCTTTTGTATGAGACGAAGTCTACTGATTGGACTCCTTATTTTATTTACAGGACAAACGATCCTTTCTGCTCAAACTACACCTAACAATTGTGGTGATGGTACCAATATCATTATTGAGTCCGGAACCTTAGAGCCCGGAGCTTGTGGCACTGACCCAGAAAACAGTATTGTCAAGTTTCGAGCCTCGCCTTTCTATACTACCTATGTGGTTATTGTAACGGATCAAGACCTAAACATTATTGCACTAACGCGCAATCGAAAAATTGATTTCAGCACCCTTCCTGGAGGTAATTATCGAGTATATGGTCTTTTTTATAATGGCCGTTTAAGAGCTGAAGTTGGAATGAACGCTGGCACAGATGTACTAGCGGGCTGGTGCTACGGACTTACAGATAATTTCATTGAAATTAACTCCATTGCTCCGGCAGGTGGTTTAATAACAAATGCAAATGGCCTTTCACAAGTGACGATTTGTACTAATGACCCCAATATTAGTCAAGTAATAGATTTTGCCAGCACAAGCGAAAGTCCTCAATATCAATACATCATAACAGATGAGCAAAATGTCATCCAGGCACTTCCGGAGGGGAATAGTTTTGATTTTTCTACCATTGATTTAGTCAATAGTCGAGTTTATGGTTTAGCATTTACAGAATCTTCCAGCTTGAATATTGGAGACGACCTACCATCCGCCATAGATTTGGAAGAAGACTGCTCCTCCCTTTCTGATAATTTTCTATCCGTCACCAAGGTAAATCCTGCTGGTGGAATGATCAATTTTTTAGACGGGAGTACTAGTATTTCGGTATGTACTAGTGATGATTCTATTTTACCTGTCCAAAATTCCGAAGCTAGTAACACACCTTATGCTTATATCCTTACCGATGATAACAATAGTGTAATTAGCTTTACCTCCGAATCCAATCTTGACCTAACAGGTTTGGCCCCACAAAATTATCGAATCTACGGTGCAGCATTTACTGGCAATTTACAGCTAGAAAGTGAAAGTGATATTTTCACAAGTGCTCTTAGTGATGGCTGTTTTGATCTAAGTGAAAACTTTTTAAGCCTCAGTCTTATCCAGCAATCTGAAGGAGGAACGGTCAGCACCTCGGATGGGCAAACCACTATAACCATTTGTATTAATGACCCAAATGCCAATCAAGTAATTGACTTTACAACTACTAGCTCGGATCAACAATATCAATATATCATTACGGATGAAGAATCTCTAATACTAGCCATTCCCACCGATGATAGTTTTGACTTTTCCGCCATCAATGCGCTCAATAGTAGAGTTTATGGTTTGGCTTCCAATCTACCTTTCGATTTAAGTGTAGGAGACTTACTTCCCACTCAAGTGAGCCTTAATGAAAGCTGTGCCGCACTGTCTGATAACTTTTTATCGATTATTAAAGAAAATCCAATTGGTAGTACTATTCGTTTTGCAGACGGTAGCAGCAGTGCTTTCGGTTGTGATTATGAAGAGAACGTATTCTCTCTAGAAATAGCCGAGCCTGGTAACACACCTTACGTATTCATTATTACTAGCCGAAATGATATCATTATAGATTTTACTACAAACACGGATATTGATTTTAATGATTACATCCCATCTAGATATAAGATTTATGGGGCAGCATTTACAGGCAATCTATTACTTGAAAGTGGAGATGATATCTTGGGTACTACGATCAGTGATGGTTGTTTTGAACTAAGTGATAATGTTTTAGGTGTTGGTATTGTCAACTTAGAATCAGATAACTTTAGTCTAGCAGGCGGTGGCTTTGAAGCTACGCTTTGTCGAGATTTTCTAGAACCTGCAGTTTTAGAATTCACCCCTAATGAGGGTAGTATTCAAAGTAAGCTATATCTGGTCACAGATACCTCAGATATTGTTTTAGGCATTTCCATTAATTCGACAATTGACTTTTCTGGATATAGTCAAACCGACCTTAGAGTTTGGTGTCTCGCTTATACAGGTAATTTATTACTACAACCAGGAGATCAACTAGGAAGCAAGGAGTATTCCAGTCAATGTAGCCAAATCTCTGAACAATTTGTAAGTGTAAAACAAGAGTTCTTAGATAGTGGCCCTATTTTATTAGACAATGGAGCTACCGAATCAACAATCTGTCTTGAAGCTGATCAAGGGAAAGTATTTAAATTTGACCTAGAAGGCTTAGTAGGGGGCAAAAAAGCTATTTTGGTTACAGACCTTGGCGGTACTATTGTCCAACAAATTGAATCGGATAGTTTAGTGGTTGATTCAGAGTTACCACTCAACTTTAGAGTCTATGGTGTGGTTTATACCGGCGAGCTACTCCCCAACCTTGGGAATAATATTGTCAACAATAACTTGAGTGATGGCTGCTTCGAACTCAGTATTAGTAATGTAGCATTTTCAACCATCAATGTAGAAGGCGGCAATGTTCAGCTAGACGGCGGTAGTACCTCCGTTGAAGTTTGTGTAATGGACGGACGAGAAGATTTACTCACTTTTGATGCGATTGGTGTAAATGCCGCTAATGAATACCGCTTTGTCCTCACCAATGAGAACGATGAAATTATTCTGGCCCTTACGGGAAATCAAGTTGATTTTGATGTGGCAACAATGGGGACAACCAAGATTTATGGCGTCTCTTATGCTGGAAATTGGATCGCTCAAGGTGGTCAAAATATAATGGAAAGTCAATTAGCAGATTTGTGCTTTGATGTATCTGATAATTATATTGAAATCATCCAGCTAGAAGTAGATGCAGGAAGCATTAGTTTCGCAGATGGAACGACCACTAAAAACTTGTGTCTTGATACAGAGACCCCACCACTTAGCTTTCAGGCAAGCAATTCAACGGGAAATAATTACACTTACTTTTTGACCAACACCAATAATGAGATTATTGCGGGTACTGGTATTGATGCGTCTTTTGACTTTGACCAGATCAACCTAGACACGATTCGCGTTTGGGGGACTGCTTATACTGGTGCGCTCAATATTATGGCATTAGGTGGTTCGAAAATTGATGAATTAATCGTCTCAGACGCTTGCTATGATATTTCAGAAAATTTCTTGACCGTTATTAAGTCTTTGCCCCTTGCTGGTCAATTAACCTTCAATGATGGTAGCATAGAAACTAATTTTTGTTCCCAAGAATCCAACCGGACGGTTACTTTTTCGGCTACTAACCAGAACAGTGAAAATTACACTTATTTAATTACTGATCAGCTCAACGTTATCCAAGCTATCAGTTCAGAAAACAGCTTTGACTTTAATAATTTTGATCTCGGTTTGTACCGAATTTGGGGATTAGCATACGCAGGTAACCTAACGGCACAAATTGGTGATTTCGCTCCAGAAGCTTCTCTAAGCGATGCTTGTTTTGCACTCACTGCACAAGCCTTAACGATTCAAATTGATGCTTTGGATGGCGGTACTTTGATGCTTTCAAACGGAGAAACCAACTACTACATCTGTGAACAACTTGATGAGGTTGTCCTTAATTTAGCAGATAATCAGGCTACTGGTGACAACTTTATCTATTTGGTAGTGGCACCAAATCAAGAGATTCTGGCACTATCAGAAAGCCCTCAATTTAATCTGAGTGCTATCAACAGTAGTGAATTCACCCTAAAAGGACTGAGCTATAATGGAACGCTACAAGTGCAAGTAGGTGATATTTTCACAGAAGATCTAGCCTTTTCTGATGAATGTTATGATCTTTCTGAAAATGAAATTTTTGTAGGACTCAGCCTTCTGAATGGAGGCAATCTTGGCATTAATGACAATACCACTGGAACAGTAGAGATCAACTGTAGCCTAGACAATCAAACGGTAGAAATTATCGGAACCCCAGCAGAGGACTACGTCTATTTTGTATCCGATGAAAATGATGGGATACTACTAGTTCAGGAAAATCAACTGATTGATTTCACTAACTTCCCTAATGGGAACTACCAAATATACGGTGCCGCCTTCAGTGGTACACTTAGTCTCCAAATTGGACAAAATGCCAGGACAGCTAAAGTTAGTGAGGGCTGTTTTGAACGCTCTGCCAATACTATTCAAGTAGAAAAAAATATTACCCAAGGTGGTACTTTAAGTAGCTCCAATGGCAGTACTACTTTAGCAGCCTGTACTGACGATAATGGCCAAGCAACGATTACCCTGCAGGCCCAGAATGCTTTTGGTCCAAATTTCATCTTTTTATTGACCAACTTGCAAGGACAAATACTCCAAACTAATACCAATAGTACCTTTACTATTGATTTTGGCGAGGCTGATAGTTTATTGGTCTATGGATTGTCTTACGCAGGAATGCTCAGTGACTTGACACTAGGTACAACGACCATTAATGAGGAGCTTGCAAATGATTGTTTTGATTTGAGTAGTAATGCAGTTACCTTAATCCGAACAAGCCCTATGGGTGGACAAATCAGCCTAGAGGATCAATCCGATAGAATTACACTCTGTAGCGATGATACCAATACGGTCCTTTTCGCAACAACGGGCATCACAAATGTTGGAACCTATTCCTATTTAATCACCTCTGAGGATAATGAATTTTTAAGTGCCTCTACAGAATCGAACCTTGATTTCAGTAGTTTAGAAACAGGTACTTACCATATTTGGGGTGTTCATTCTTTAGGAGAATTAAGTATTAGACAAGGGGATGATATCACCAATAGCAATTTATCTTCTGAATGCTTTGACC
>CAXIDD010000355.1:0-5869 GCA_964021975.1 uncultured Saprospirales bacterium
AAAGAACAAAGTTATCTTCAAAAAGCCTTGAAAACTGAAATTGCATAACTAATTAAAAAACAAGACTTTATTAAAATTATATACACATGAAAGAGACTATAAAGAAATATCAAAATAAATTTAGTGAACTCAAATTATGGGTTTTACTAAAAAACTCAGCCCAACGCCTGGGCACCAAGACCGTTTATTCTGCGCTGTTGCTTTATTATTCTTACAAAAGAAAAGAAACACCCGCCTGGGCAAAGCGCACGATTATTGGTGTATTAGGGTACCTCATTGCGCCTATAGATATGATCCCTGATCTTTCTCCTTTATTAGGATTTACCGATGATCTTGGTTTCTTAAGTTTTGGTCTGGTTACGATTGCTTCTTTTATTAATGTAGAGGTTAAAGAGAATGCCAAAACGCACCTAGGTAAGTGGATTAAAGACTATGACGAAGCTGATGTGGCTGCCGTTGATGCTAAGTTTTAAGTCAAAATGACCGTTATTTAAATTAACGGTGTTTATTGTTTTTACCACCACGCAAATTCTTCATTATAAATTAGTTGTGTGATTTTTAGCTGGGCCTCAAGTGCTGATTTTAGCTGAGTTTCTTTGATTTTCACACGCAATGGTACGCGCCAACTTTCAACGTCTTCAAAATCAAAATACTGGTACGATAATCTTACCTTCGAGGTGGAGCTTAATACTTCATCGAGTACACAGGAACAAGAAGAAATTTGGCCATTGGTATGAAAGGTGTAGTAGGCTCTTATTCTTTTGCCATTGATGTGTATAGTAGCTATCACACAATTCTCACGAATATCCTTTTCCCAATGAAGGTCCGTCAAATAAGCTAGGTCTGGCAGCCACGGTAGGCTGGCCAATAAGTGCATCCAATTGAGCCATTGCTCGTCTTTTCCTTGCTGTTGATTAAAGGAAAAAAGCGAGAAGGTCCATCGTCTATACCATTCTTTTTTACCCTGAATTCCACGATATTTTTTTATACTCCATAAAAAACCTGGCGTAGAATCTTCATAATAAGTCATCGCCAGTGGGTTTAAGGTTTGAAACTGTTTGGCTTCTACAGGTTGCCAATGTTTAGCTTGCTCCTTTTTTTGAGCCCCTTTTAATTTTAATCGCAGCGTTTGGATAGGACTTGCATCTATTTTCTTTGCACGTAGAAGAAAACGCTTCAGGTCTTCCGGGAATGTTTTTTCGGGAGGTCGCTTAGTATCTATTGTTTCACTTAAGGCGAAAAAATCTTTACTCTGCTTGATTACCTGCCTACGCAGCCGTTTACTACCGATACTATCAAGGGTAATAATCAAGATGGCTAAGAAGAAGAGAATACTAATTATCATAACGGTGAATCAAATGCCTGGATCATTTTAGCTCTGAAGTGTAAGATACGTAGCATTTTTTGAACGTGCGCTTCCCATTGATACCAACTGAAAGACCCTTGCGGCCAGTTGACCTGGATATTGATCAGCAAACTAGTATCGGATTTAAGTGCCAATTGTTCTAAAAGCTCAATATAATGATGAGCATCATCTTGTAAAAAGCTTTGTTGGTACTGCAAATAATCCTGAAAAACTTGGACAATTCTTAGCGTAACTTCTTTGGGCCAATGGTGCTCAGTTTCCATTAATAAAAAATAAACCAAGCCAGATCCATCTAAAATATTGTTGTGGAATTTGAGGTGTTGTAGGCATAACTCAGCAAAAACGGCATAGGGTAAATATCTTAATAGCCGCTGAATTGGAGGTGCCTCCCATTGGCTGCGGTCTTTATCCAATAAGGATTGAATAAATAGAAGCATCCATTTTTGATCCTGATGTAAATAAATGCTTTCTGCTAAAGCCGCTTGATTGACAAAATAAAAAGCAGCTTGTTGTAAGCTAAGAATACATTGCTTTGTCTTTTGTTGGGCAATTTCTTCGAAGGTTTCAGGAGGCAATAAACGGATGATAAAAGTAAGCAATTGCTTCTTTTGCTGCTTGTTTAGTGCTTTTTGCTGGCTATCGGTAATAAACCCGATTTTTTGTGCGAGAGGCTTTAAATTTAGTGTTAAATCTAAATAGAAACCATCTGTAGTACTGTATTTAATCCATTGTTTGGCGGCAGAAATAACTCGCTTTCGATAGTCGGATTGTGGTAAGGTCATTAATAACTTAGCAGCCAAGATACGGATGCTGAGTTCATTAACGGCTAGACATTTCTCTAAAAAGGGGACATCCTCTAGGGACGTACGGATAAGTAAAGACCGAAGTAGTGCCAACTGTTGGGCTACACTTTCTTTAGGCCAGGTCTCTTCTAATAGTTCGCGGGCTTTAGCAGGTTCACTCAGCCTTAGTTTATCTAGGTATTGGCACCTTTCTGTAAGGGCACCATATTGCCAGGTTTCGTAATCAGAAAAAGAGGTATAAATGGCCCACTCCGGATTTTGACGAGCCAGCCATTCTCCTCGAACGCCCATAATTTCGCGAATAAGTATTATCTGATCGGGCTGTTCTTTATGCAATTCAAAAACAGCTGGTAGCGCCTCGTTGGGTAAGGTGATTTCTACACCAGCACTGTATTGAATATACTCGCTTAGTACCGGCTCTAGTTCTGCTTTTAGGAGCATCCGTTCGACGATTCTACTTAGCTGGGGATTGGGTGTTTGACCATTTTCGTTAGGAGCTTTGGCCGGTGCTTGTGTTAATTGAGGCGTTTGACTAGCTCCTTTTTTTAAAAAATGATAAAAACTGAGGCCAGCCATTGCAGCCTGTGCTTCAGAATCTTGCGCCTTGATGCCCTGAGTCTTTAAATATTGCCGAAAACCTTCTGGCAGACTACTGCGGTCTAGTCCAATTAATAAACAGCGTTGTAAAGGCGTCCAGGGATCTTTCATGATTTAATCTGTCCATTCAAAGGATTCAATAATTTTCATCATATCTTCCCGTACAAACTCATAAATAGGCGCAATTGAATCGGGTCTTACTTTGGTATCAAAGTACAGGGAAGCACGGAAAAAATGCTTTTTCTCATCGGTCAGATAAAACTGAAAAGGAGTAGCTGCTGGACCTTCGATGGCGAAAACAAAGCCTTCTATATTAGCATCTTGCCGGTTGATCGCCAGCTCTTCAATATAATTGGCGCGTTTATTATGATAATCCACCATTTCAAAGGCATCCTTCTTTAAATCTTCGTAGGACTTTTGACTTCCAATCTGATAATAACTGCAATGTAAACGTCCATTAAAGTTTGGTAAAGCTATATCAAACCAACAATCACTATTGGCATCGGCTTCTGTAGCGGCATCTCTACTCTTTACAATCTCTCCATAGCTGGGATAGGCAAAAGCAAAATCACAGTCTCCTTTTTCAAAACTTTGATAGCTCTGGGCAGGATATTCTACTTTCGGGTAGGTACGCGGTTTAGGTGTGACACTGATGTCATTACCACAGGCAGTAAGAAACAAAGAAAGTAAGCAGCAAGCGTACAAAAATCGGTACATCAATTCAGTTTTTCTGGAAACGCTAGTTGACTTTGAAATATTTTGAATCTTGTGATAAGGTTAGTAAAATTTTCTGGATTCGGCGCTTTGAAATGGAAACCGCTTTGAAATGAAAATTTTCATAGACAATCTCTGCATCCTTTGGAAGAAACCCACCATACAATTCAAGCACTAAACCTGCTAAAGAATCAGAATCTCCCTTAACGGGATCAAAAGTAGAGGTGTCTACCCCAATAATTCGGCAGACATCATTTAATAAAGTTTTACCTTCAAAAATATATTGATAATCGTCAATTTTTTGGAACTCTACTTCCTCTTCATTGTCAAACTCATCTTTGATGTCTCCAATTATTTCCTCCATGATATCCTCTAGAGTAACAATACCAGAACTTCCTCCATATTCATCTACGACAATAGCCATGTGGAGTCTTTGTCGCTGAAAATCCTTGAGGAGGTCATCAATTTTTTTAGCCTCGGGGACATAAAGCATATTGGTACGGATCAAATGTTGCCATTCGAAGGTTTTATCTTCATTCAAATGTCCCAGTAAGTCTTTGGCATAAAGAATGCCTGTAACATTGTCGAATTCTTCATCGTAAACAGGAATCCTTGAAAAACCTGAAGACCGGACAATACTTAGGAGCTCATGGAAGTCTATTCGAAAATCTACGGCGATTACATCTACACGAGAACGCATGATTTGAGTGACTGAGACCTCCCCAAATTTGACGATACTTTTCAGAATATCTACTTCTTGTTCGGATTCATTTTCTTTTGAAACGGTCAATTCAATGGCTTCATCGATTTCCTCTCTACTCGGTTGGTTGCTACCTGAATTCGAATTGGAAAGCTTTCGCTCTACAATTCCCGTCATTTTAACCAGTACAAAATTGACTGGATGAAAAAAACGCATAAATATCTTGAGTGGAGTGGCCATAAAACGTGCCAATTGGAGGTTATTCATACGGGCATAAACCTTTGGCGTTACTTCTCCAAAGAGTACCAATAAAAAAGTGACACCGACGGTTAGAATTAGAATATTCAGAAGACCGGCTAATCCTTCGGGACTAAATATACTTTGGGTAAATGGAGCTGCCTGAATTAAACGATTGGCCCAGGTTTCAAACTGAGATTCTGGTAATAGTGGTGTCAGTACAAAATTAGAAAGGACAATGATGGCAATATTGATGAAGTTATTGCTCACCAAAATAGTAGCCAATAAAAATCGAGGGAAATCCTTAAGGTAGAGAATCCGCTCGTCATTTTTATTGCTGCTTTGCTCTAAAGCTTCTTGATCACTGCCACTTAAAGAGAAAAAAGCAATTTCGGCACCAGAGATCAGTGCCGAACCCATCAACAAGACAAAGATACCTAGGAATCCTAAAGCAATTTCTAGACTAGAAATATTGGCCTGTAAGAGCAGTATTTGATCAAAAGGCAGCAGGTGTATCGATTCCGATTCCAATTAGATTTAATTTATTTAGAACGGTAAATCGTCATCGGCCTGATCTGCCGCTGGTGCATTATTGGCATAGGTATTAGCAGTAGTCGGCTCGTCATTAGCACCAGGGAAGGTGTTTCCGCCACCACTAGCACCGGAGCTTTGTCGGTTAATGATTCTAAAATAATTAGCGACAACCTCAGTAGTACGGCGGTTATTGCCATTTTGATCCTGCCAGGTACGAGTGGATAACTTGCCTTCTAGATAGACAGCAGCTCCTTTTTCAAGAGAAGATTCTGCCCTTTCAGCTAAAGAACGCCAAGCGACAATATCGTGCCATTCTGTTTGAGTTTGCCACTGACCGGATTTATCTTTATAATTCTCATTAGTTGCTATCGAGAATTTGGCCACTTTGGCACCATTTTCTAAAGTTCTGATTTCTGGGTCTTTACCCAAGTTACCTACCAGGATCACTCTGTTAACCATTCGCTTTTGCTTGTTTAATACCGAAACTTTTATTGCACGGTATTTAGTTGAATCTTGATCATTTAGTTTGAAAACCAAATGGGGAAGTACATGATATAAGCATATGCTTCTGTTATAGAAACAGCATGAACACTCAAGATGTTAAATCATAAATTTAAATATAAGGAATTATCTTCCAAATAACAATCGAATATTTTAGGAAAAGCGAATTGCTTCAGCTGACTTTTAGGGTGAAAAAAGTAAGGTTCTGGGAGTTGTATTTCGACAGGATCCTTTAAATGTATTTTTAGATAACGCGCTCGGATCTTTTGATGGGTCAGCATTTGTTGATAAGGCTGTGATGTAGATACCAATTGATAACTGCCTTTAGGTAAAAGTGTTTTCCATAATGGCTCTTGTTCTAGTTCGGACAACTCAACGATGTCTTCTGAAGTCTCAATTAATGGAAATTGATACAAG
>CAXIDD010000356.1:0-5856 GCA_964021975.1 uncultured Saprospirales bacterium
TCAAACCTCTTTTTGCAGATTTTTGGAAAGCTCGCAAACGGGTATAAGTTCCGGGAAAAGCCAATCCGCGCCCCATGGTTAGCCCTGCAGCGCCGGCAATAACGATAGCAGATATTTCTAAGGTACCATGAATCCAAATGGTCAAAAAAGACTCCCAAAACAAGCCTTCTTCAATAAAGAAATATTGAAAAACGCCCACCATCGCACCGTTGCGGATCAAGATGATCAAACTCCCAATTCCGTAAATCGCGCCCATTACAAAGGTGAGGAAGGCCACCCATAGATTATTCATGGTGATGGCCAAAGACATAGAAAATCGCCCCCGTTGTTTATAGACCGCCATTGGATCTCCAGAGGCAATATTCTCCTTGGTCATTTCGATGTAATCCTGCCCTAAAATAATGGAGGCATATTCAGGGTCCATTTTACTTGATACTAAACCGATCAAGAAAGCCACTGCAAAAACCAAAGTCGCAATTAAAAAATCACGACGGGCCTGATAGACTAAAATAGGTAACTCCTGCGTCCAAAAAGTGAATAAACGGAGGTATTTAGGTTTGCGCTTTTTGTAAATAATACTAAAGACGCGTTGTGCTAAGTCATTCAAATAAACTCGGACCGATCGATTGGGGTAGAAGGTACGCGAATAGGACAAATCATCCGTAATCTGAACGAATAAGTCATTCAGTTTATCGGGATCTGTGTGTGGTTGTTCAAGGGTTCTCTCGAATTCCTGCCACTTCTCCTTATTTTGTTGGATGAACTTGGTTTCGCGCATAGGTAATAGCCAAATTTAATCCGTAACTTTGGCGTTTTGTTATTGAAGTAAAGCTTTGTAAGCATTTAGACTAAGCCCCTAAAGTACCAAAAATGCAGCGCATTGAAATAAAAACAACGCAAAATGTAACGATAGAATACGAATTAGCTTCCCTACGGGATCGTATTCTCGCTTTCGTTATTGACCTAACGGTGGTCACAATCGCTTATTTGATTTTTACTTTGTTTTTTACCGCTGCTTTTGATAAATTTTTAGATGGTAGTATGCTCGGTGTTATTCTCGCTTTGCTACCTGTTGTTGGCTTTATAGCTTATCAATTTTTTTCGGAGTTGTTTTCGGATGGACAATCTTTGGGTAAAAAAGCGCTTAATATTAAAGTAGTTCGTTTGGATGGACGCCAACCGAGCCTGACCGACTTTTTATTAAGAGCCATCTTTCACA
The DNA here is from genome assembly GCA_964021975.1 of uncultured Saprospirales bacterium. GTDB lineage: Bacteria > Bacteroidota > Bacteroidia > Chitinophagales > Saprospiraceae > DATFKA01. Next base: position 1,220 of record CAXIDD010000356.1, read on the forward strand.
TTATAGACACCATTTTTTCTTCCGGAATTCTGGCTGCTTTAGTGATTAGCACTTCTGTGAAAAGGCAGCGATTAGGAGACATGACGGCCAATACTACCGTGATTAGGACCAGTAATCACCTCAACTTTAGACTAGAAGATATTTTAAACATTGAATCCATAGAAAAATATACCCCGCAGTATCCGGAAGTAAAAAAACTCCGGGACGAAGATATGCTCATCATCAAAAATGTCATCCGACGCTATCAACTGTATGACAATCCAGCACACGCTGATATTATTGATGATTTGGTACAAAAATTAAGTACACTCCTGGATATTCCAGTACCAGGAACAAATAAGTTGGAGTTCCTTAGAACTTTATTGAAGGATTACATTGTTTTGACCAGGTAGGTAAAAGTAAGTAGAAACAGCCTATAAGAAAGAGGGCATTATAACTATAAATAAGTGCTTGGACAAAAAGCAATCAAGCACTTACTTAATATCAAAAAACCACTACAATAGAAATATGGGGCGGAAAAGGAAAAAAATAACTCTAGAGAAGGTAGCCTTTCACGGCATTGCAGATCGTGGAAAGGGAGTCGGTCGTACCTCAGAAGGGCAGGTGGTATTCGCAGATAAAGCAGTACCCGGAGATGTAGCAGATGTCTTGGTTTCCAAAAAACGCAAAGGCTATTTCATGGGGAAAGTGACTCGGTTTCACGAATACTCAACTGATCGTCGAGAACCCTTCTGTCAGCATTTTGGGGTTTGTGGTGGTTGCAAATGGCAAGGCCTGGATTACGCAGCACAATTGCGACATAAAGATCAGGTCGTAAAGGATGCTTTACAGCGTATAGGGAAGGTGGATGTTGGTGCTTTTTTACCGATTATCGGTGCCGAAGAAACACAATTCTATCGCAATAAATTAGAATTCTCTTTTTCTAATAAAAAATGGTTGCCCTTTGATCAACTCAATTCTGAGATTAGCAACCGGGAGGATGTTCTAGGTTTTCATCCAGCGGGTGCTTTTGATAAAATTATTGATATTGAAAAATGTTGGCTGCAACCTGAGCCTTCTAACGAGATTCGCAATACCATCCGCGAAATTGCGAAGGAACAAGGCCTTAGTTTTTATGATAATCGAGCACACGAAGGCTTTATGCGAACTCTGATGCTGCGCATTACCTCTCTTGGAGAAGTCTTATTAGTGGTTGCCTTTGGTGAAGCAGATCAAGAAAAACAACACCAGTTTTTGGATACCGTTGTTGAACGCTTGCCATTCATTGATGCTTTATATTATTGCACCAATACCAAGTTGAATGATTTCATGATGGATCTGCCGATGGAAGTCTACAAAGGTAAAGATCACATTGAAGAACGCCTTGGGGATGTTCGGTTTAAAATCTATCCCAAATCATTCTTTCAAACCAATACTTTACAAGCCAAAACCCTCTATGATGTAGTCGTAGAATTCGCCGAACTCCAGGGGACCGAAAATGTTTATGATCTATATACGGGACTTGGAAGTATTGCGCTCTATGTAGCTAAATACAGCAAACAGGTGGTTGGCATTGAGGAATTACCGGATGCCATCAAAGGTGCTAAAGAAAATGCTCAACTAAATGGTATTGACAATAGTGTTTTTTATGCTGGTGATGTCAAAGATATTCTAACCGATGAATTCGCCGAAAAACATGGATTGCCAGATCTTCTGATTACAGATCCGCCAAGGGCTGGTATGCATCCGGATGTAGTTAAAATGTTATTGAAATTAGCTGCCCCACGTTTGGTTTATGTGAGTTGTAACCCAGCTACACAAGCCAGAGATGTGCAATTATTAAGTGAAAAATACGTAGTAGAAAAAGTGCGCCCCGTGGATATGTTTCCACATACCCACCACATCGAAAGCGTAGCGCTATTGCGCCTACGTACATCGTAGAGACGTTGCAGTGCAACGTCTCTACAAGATGCACTGCAACGTCTGTAATAAAAAATATGAAAAATGAGTGTTACAGAAAAATATTTAAAATTAGAGGCAGAATTAAAGCCATTCACAGCCATCATGGCTAAAGCCGCCGATGCGATTATCGATCAAAACATTTCCTCTTATCCTATTTTCATCACTTCACAGTTGGCTATTGAGGTTGGCATACCTTTGATAAGCCGAGATGCAGAAAAAAAACAAATGTGGTTCGTCAATGCGAGTACTTTAGAAGAACTACACGCTAAAAATGTCGTTCATTCGGATAAGATTGACGAGTTTAGGAAGATTTATAAAGATCCCAGCTTACATTTTTGTTTATTTGTACTAAGTGATCTTGGAGCACAATTCATTTTCCTACCAAGAGTTTAAAATAGGTAAAACAATAAACCCCAAATTCACCTAAGCAACTAATCACCAAACAAAAGACGAGCAGATGAAAATAATGATTTGCGAAAGCGAAGAAGTACTACTAATGGCCATTGAATTCCGTTTGCGAAAGCAGGGCTACGAAGTAGAAATTTGTAAAAAAGACATGGACCTAGGACATGCTCTAATCAGCGAAAAACCGGATGTAGTCATTATGGACTTGGACTCTGGAAGCCAGCCAGGCTTAGTCCAATTAAAGACCATTAAGTCCATCCATCCATCTTCAGGAACTTTAATGCTGGTAGATCCAGATAAAGAAGAAGAGATCACAGAAGCTTTTGAAAAGGGTTTACACGATTTTATATCTAAGCCTTTCAAACCGGCAGAATTATTAATTCGGGTCCAGCGGATTGCGGATTCACTTTAATTAAAAACCGATGAAGCGTTTACTGCGATTCTTGATGTTACCTTTATTAGGCTTAGTTTTGGTACTGCTTGTCAATACCATTCGCTTCAGCTCTAAACAAATACAAGTAGAACCCATCTCAGTTAAACCTTTAGATGAGGCACCTGTCCAACGCTTAGCAGAGGCGGTGCGCTTTCAAACCATTTCCGATAAACTAGACCAAGACTCGAGTGCTTTTTGGGCTTTTGATCAATGGATAGAGCAGACTTTTCCATTGGTAGACTCTCTGCTCAATTTGGAAAAACATGGAGACCTCTCCAGGTTGTACCACTGGCCTGGAAAGAATCCCAACCTCAAACCAGTTATGCTGATCGCCCATTTAGATGTTGTCGCGGTCCAGGAGGCTTCCGCTTGGGAGCAACCGGCCTTCGAAGGGGTGATTGAAGATGGTTTTATTTGGGGGAGGGGCACCTTAGATGACAAAGTCTCCGCACGAGGTATTTTGGAAGCTGCAGAATTATTATTAGCCGAAGGTTATACCCCTGAACGGAGTTTATACTTTGGATTTGGCCACGATGAAGAAGTTGGAGGTACGGGAGCTCAGACAATGGCGGCCGCGCTAAAAGCTAAAGGGGTGGAATTAGAATACATCTTGGATGAAGGCTATTATGTAATTGAAGAGGCACTTCCGGGGTTAGCCGAGCCTTTAGCCATCATTGGTCTTTCCGAAAAAGGATATGTCACCTTAAGTTTGGATGTACAAATGCAAGAAGGTGGTCATTCTTCCATGCCCCCCAAAGAAACGGCGATTGGTGTTTTATCTGCTGCCGTTCAAAAATTAGAACAAGAACCTTTCCCTGCTAAGATCCAAGGTCCCTTAAAAGATATGTTTCGCTATGCCGGACCTGAAATGAGTCCAGTATTCAAGGTAGTTATGGCTAATTTATGGCTGACCGGAGGTATTTTAATCAACCAATTAGAAGCTAGTCCAGCCAGTAATGCTTTGTTACGCACTACCACCGCACCAACTATAATTGAGGCTGGCCTTCAAGAAAATGTTTTACCCACACAAGGGCAAGCCATTGTTAATTTCAGGATTATCCCAGGCGAAACCGCAGAAAGTGTCAAGCAACGCGTAGAAGACTTAGTCGGCAGCGAATTCCTCAGCGTCAATTATGTAAATAGTGGTATTTTTAAAGATCCATCTCCCGTTTCCTCTACAGATGCCTTTGGTTTCCAAGTAATTTCTAAAACAATTCGAGAAATATTTCCGGAAGCAGTAGTCGCACCTGGCGTGATGGTCGGAGCAGCGGATGTTAGTTATTATTCCGACGTAAGCGATCAACTCTACCGCTTCTTACCCTTGCAATTAACCCAACCCGATTTAAAACGCATCCATGGTAACAATGAACGGATTGGGGTAGAGCAGTATAAAAAAAGCATCCGCTTTTATGAACAGCTGATTCGGAATAGTTGCAAGTAGAGTGTTGAATACTTCATTCGAAAATTCAACATTTCACCAACTCAATACCTGAACTATTTCCCCCTCTCCACCATAATCTCATCCATAAACACAAAAGGATTACCACCACTAGATGGATGATCTGCCGGTAAAGCGCTGGGTCGGATCACAACTACTTGAATAGATTGGTAGGTTTTATTCTCTAAATCAATAGTCATTCTTATCGTTTTTGCAACTGGATCAAACGAAGGTTTTGGAATTTGCTTTTGGGCAATTCTTTTATAACGCTTCCCATTTTTTGAAGCATAGACCTCGATCCTTTCTGGTGGATAGATCCAATTGCTATGATCCGAAAGAAAATTAAGATGCAAGCGCTGCATTGTTTGTGGCTCTTTGAAATCTAGAAACAGATCTACATTCCCCTTATTCCACCCTTGC